>CAYZKF010000069.1:0-8267 GCA_964479135.1 uncultured Acidimicrobiaceae bacterium | reverse complement strand
CAATGCCACCTCCTCGGCCCAACTCGCCGCGGTCTACCCCCAAGCGGGAGGCACCTATGTCTACGGGCGGGAGACCCTCGGTGGGGTCTGGGGGTACCTGGCCGGCTGGGGGTTCGTGGTCGGCAAGATGGCCAGTCTGACCGCGATGGCGCTCACCGTGGGGTTCTACGTCCTCCCCGGATGGGAGCGCCCGGTGGCGGTGGGCTCGGTCGCCGCCATGGCGACGGTCAACTATCTCGGGGTCCGCAAAACCGCCGGCCTCACCAAGGCGATCGTGGGAGTGGTCCTAGCCACCCTGGCACTGGTCGTCACCGCTTCGCTCAACGCTCCCGGCGCCACTGTCGCCAATCTTGGGGGTTTGACCGATGGTGGAGTGCGGGGGATTCTCCAGGCCGGCGGCCTCCTCTTTTTCGCCTTTGCCGGCTATGCCCGGATTGCCACCCTGGGCGAAGAGGTGGTCGACCCTGAGCAGACCATTCCCCGGGCGATCCCTCTGGCCCTCGGGATCACTCTGGCGGTGTACGCCGTGGTGATGACGGCGGCTCTGGTCGCTGTGGGACCGACCTCGCTGGCTTCGTCTGGCGCTCCCCTGGCCGCGGCGACGGAGGCCGGGCTGTCATGGGCGACCCCCCTGGTTCGGGTGGGTGGGGCAGTCGCCGCACTCGGGGTGCTCCTGTCCCTTCTCGCCGGAGTGAGTCGCACCGCATTCGCCATGGCTCGCAACCGCGAGCTGCCTTCCTGGCTGGCGGCGGTGCACCCTGTTCATGGGACCCCTCATCGTGCCGAGGTCGCTGTGGCGGTGGTGGTGATCGCGGTGGTGATGGTCGCCGACTTGCGAGGCGTGATCGGATTCAGCTCTTTCGCCGTGCTGGTCTACTACGCGATTGCCAATGCCGCTGCCCTCACCCAGCCCGACGCCGAGCGGAGATGGCCTCGATGGCTCCAGGTGCTGGGCGTGACCGGATGCGCGGTGCTCGCGGTGTCGCTTCCGGTGGCCTCGGTGTTGGCCGGGACGGCAGTGATGACGGTGGGTGCTCTGGTCTGGCTGGCTGGTCGCCGGGCCGGGGGCTGACTCAACCCACTGCGGCTCGTCGACTCCGGCGGGGGACGGTGAGGTGCTCGTCGAGACGGGCCCATACATCGGGGTGGGCCAGGTTCCGTTTCATCGCGATCAGGGTCCGCATGAAGGTGGGTACCGATTTGGCCGGGTCCATCGGATTCGGTCGGGAGGCGTTCTGGACCGATGGGGATGGGGTGAGCACCACGATGTCACAACCGGGCCATGCTGCCTCGATGAGGTCGATCTCTTGGCGGAGAGACCGGGTGCCGACGCGGTCGAACATCTTCTCATGGAACCGCGCCCGTTTGCGCTGGATCTCGGCTGCCAACGGAGCGAGGACGATGACCAGGTCGAGAGGTTTCGGCGAGCCCAAGACGAGGTCGGCGTGGGTTCCCGAAGAGACACCACCGTCCACATAGAGGCTGCCGTTTATCGGATAGGGCCGAAACATCAGCGGGATCGCGGAGGACGCTGCCACCGCCTCGGCCAAACCCACCTTGGGCGCCGATGCCGTGCCGAAGGGGATCCGAATACCCTCTCGCATGTCGTGGGCAACGATGGCGGTGGGTTGGGAAGGCCAGCCTTCTGCGGCTCCCTCTCCGACGTGGGTGGTGACCCAATCGGCGAGTCCACCGGCGTGGTATGGGGCGGGTGAGCCAAGGAACATGGTCAGACCGGGCCTACGCACACCGGGGACGATCCCGTGACGTACCCAGTCCCCAACCGCGACCCCCGGACCTCTGGTGTAGATGTGCCGCCTGATCCGCTCCGTCACATCGGCGCGGGTATCTTCGGACAGCACCAGGGAGTCGAGACTCAGCGCCTGACTGCGGACCAAGGCGGTGACGAACGAACCCGAGGAAGTCCCGACAATGACTTCCGACCGATTGGCGTCCCATCCTGTAGCCAGTTCGATGGCCATCAAGGCAGCCATCTCGTAGGCGGCGCCGGTTATCCCACCGCCGCCGAGCACCAGTCCTACCCTGCTCACCCTCTCACCATAGGATGTCAGCGGCCTCTACAGCCATAGGTCGGTGGGGAATAGAGATGGGCTATCCGAAGAGGCGTCCGCATCCGCGGCACCGTCGATCGCCCTCATCGGTCGGGGCATAACACCAGGGGCATGGCAAGTCGTCGCTCCGGTCGTCGCGGGATGGCACCGCCAACCCGGGGTCCATCCGAAACCTCTCGTTGCCCCTGAGACCTTTGGCCAGGGCGAACAGACCGGTGGTCGCGGTCGCCACTACCAAGGCTTCCAACATGTCCGTCCTCCTCTGCCAAGGCAAGGGAGAGGCTAAGGAGTGGAAGCCCGAAGTCGGCGGATTTCGGCTTGACGTCAGGCGCCCATGACCGCCTGGGTCAGGTCGTCAACCAGATAGCTGAGGTCGCCGAGACGCCCTTCCCGGACTTCGGCGGCATCGAGCATCATCACGGCCGAGTGGTAGGCCACCCACGACCGGTACCGACTTTCGGGGAGTTCGGCGCCGTATCCGGTACGGAAGGCGGCGGCGGCGTCTTCGCCGAAGAGAGAAGCGAATTGCCAGACGGCCAGAGTCAGATCCAACTCCGGCGGACCCAAAGTGGCCCACTCCCAATCGACCAGGGTGACATGTCCCCCGTCGTCGAGGACGAACTTGTTTGGGGTGGGTCGTGTATGGATCGGTACCGGGGTGGTCGCCAGCGGAGGCTCGATCTCGAGGGCACGTTGCAGGACGGCTTGCTCGAGTTCGAAACGGCGCCGAAATCGGCCGAGACGGTCAATTGTGGAACGGAAGTGGCTTTGCACATAATCACTATCGATTCCCACCACCAGATTGGTGATCTCGGCGTCGGCAGAATGGACGTTCTTCAATGTCTTGCCGGCGGCCTCTACCGCCGCCAGGTTCTTGGGAAGACTGGCCAGGTTCCAACTGCCACCGTCGGTCATCTTCAGCCATGCGGTCTCCTCTTGGATCCCGTTGCCCAGGATCCGGGGGACCCCTTCGATGGCGGCCAGGGACTCGAGGGCGCGTCGCTCTCGTTTCTCCCGGGAAACCACCGGGTAGACCTTGATGATCGATGTCTCGATCTCGTTTTCAGTGATTCGGAAGATCTTGTTGGCTCCGGCACCGAGCTCACGGATCCTTGCGTTCGGATGTAGATCCTCGACCAGTCGCCGTGCATCCATGCGGTAAATACCCCTCTGGTTAATCCGGCGCCTACCCCCGACACCGTTATTACTCTGCCTGCCCAGGCTAGCGAGCAAATCTTTGTCAGTTGAACTTCGTTATCCCGACGGAACGGTGGTCGAGCACCCCGCGGGAGTCACCGGTCTCGACGTTGCCCGCACCATCGGGCCCCGACTCGCTGGTGCCGCAGTGGCGGTCAAGCTCAACGCTTCGCTTCTCGACTTGGAGAGACCGCTGACCAGCGGTGGAGACTTCGCCGTGGTCACCCTGGCCGATGAGGAGGGCCTCGGCATCCTCCGTCACTCCTCGGCCCACGTAATGGCCCAGGCTGTGCTCTCACTGTTCCCCGGGTCGACCTTTGCCATCGGGCCGGCGATCGAAGACGGCTTCTACTACGACTTCGGAGTCGAATCCCCATTCGGACCTGAGGACCTGGCGCGGATCGAAGCACGGATGGCGGAGATCATCGATGAGGACCAGCCATTCGAGCGGGTGGCAATGACTCGTGAGCAGGCTCTCGAAGTCTTCTCTGACCACCGGTTCAAGGTGGAGATCATCGAGGCCGTCGAGCCCTCCGAAGTATCCGAAGGTGAAGAGGTGACCGCCTATCGCAATCGCGACTTCGTCGACCTGTGCCGCGGCCCTCATCTCCCTTCGACCGGTCGGATCCCCGCGGTCAAGGTGCTCCGCAGCTCCGGTGCCTACTGGCGGGGTGACGAGAAGCGGGAGCAGCTGCAGCGGGTCTACGGGACGGCCTGGGCCAACCGCGAGGACCTCGACGCCTACCTGCATCGTCTCGAGGAGGCCGAGAAACGCGATCACCGCCGTCTCGGGCCCGAACTCGACCTGTTCAGCTTCCCGCAGATGCTTGGATCCGGGTTGGCGGTGTGGCATCCCAAGGGGGGCATGCTCCGCAAGCTGGTCGAGGACCGGAGCCGGGACCTTCATCTCAAGCACGGGTTCGACTTCGTTTTCTCCCCGCACTTGATGAAAAGCGACCTGTGGCGCACCTCCGGTCACCTCGACTATTACGCCGAGAACATGTACCCGGGGATGGTCATGGACAATGACCAGGAATACCGGGTCAAGCCGATGAACTGCCCGGGGCATATCCTCGTCTACCAGAGCCAGGGGAGGTCCTATCGCGACCTGCCAATGCGTCTCTCCGAGTTGGGCACGGTATACCGCTATGAGAAGTCGGGTGTGGTCCACGGTCTGTTCCGGGCCCGTGGGTTCACCCAGGACGACTCCCACACTTTCTGCACCGAGGCCCAACTGGGCGCGGAGCTTCGCCATCACCTCCGTTTCGTCCTCGAATGGCACAAGGGTTTCGGATTCGACGACTCGGAGATCTCGGCCGAGCTGAGTACCCAGCCGGAGAAGTCGGTGGGTGAGCAGTCTCGTTGGGAGATCAGCGAGAAGCTACTCGCCGAGGCTCTCGATGCCGAGGCCGTCCCCTACCGTCTGGCACCCGGCGAAGGGGCATTCTATGGCCCGAAGATCGACATCCATGTCAAGGACGCCATCGGTCGCCGCTGGCAGATGGGGACTGTCCAGCTCGATTTCAACAACCCGGAACGATTCGGGTTGGTTTACACCGCCGCGGGGAACGTCTCTGAACAGCCTTACATGATTCACTGTGCCAAGGCCGGGTCGTTGGAACGGTTCATTGGCATCCTCGTCGAGCATTACGCCGGTGCCTTTCCCATGTGGCTTGCTCCGGTTCAGGTCACCGTGGTCCCGGTTGCCGACCGCCATGACGAGTACGCGGGGTCGGTGGTGAGGTCGATGGCGGCGGAGGGTCTCCGCGTCGAGTCCGACCGCTCGTCCGAGACGGTCGGGGACAAGATACGTCGTGCCCTGACCCAAAAGCACCCAGCGGTGGTCGTGGTCGGCGACCGGGATGTCGAGGCAGGCACCGTTGGTCTCCGGTTGTATGGGGAGCAGAGCGACACTCGGGGAATCCCCCTGGACGAGGCGGTCTCTCGTCTCGTCGAGATGGCCCGGTCTCCCTCGTGACCGGAGACGATCCCCGTCTCGACCGGGAAGGAATATACATAGAGCCCGAGTTGGCCGAGAGCCTCGCCATCGAGGAGGAACTCGACTCGAATGTGGTTGGTGCCTTCAGGTTTCCCGACCCGCGGCGGCGTCGCATCTCCGCCGGTTTGATGGGCGGGTTCGCCGTGGTCTCGCTGGTGGCGATCCCCCGAGGATGGCCAGTGGCGCTCGGCTTCCTTGTCCTGGCGTCATGGCTTTATCTGTCGGCCTGGCCGCTCCGGGTCGACGAGCACCAGGCGCTCCAGGTAGCCGGATCCGCCGTCGAGTTCCCGGTGGGCCACGCCTCGGCCGCGGTCAGGTTCACCGGGTGGAGGGCCCGGCCTCGCTGGGCGGTGGTCCTCTACGCGGCCACCGAGCCACCCGACCAGCGTGCGCTGGTCCTGGTCGACGCGGTCGACGGCGTCGTCGCCGCCACCCCTTACGTGGAGCCCGTCGTCCCGGTGTGACCAATCGGGCGGGGAGTCGAAGGAGTGCCCAGGCGGTGGCCCACCTACCGGCGATCGATCGACACGAAGTCGCGGGAGTCGTGCCCGATGTAAAGCTGCCGTGGTCGGAAGATCCTGGAATCGGGGTCGCCGAGCAGTTCTCTGAACTGGGCGATCCAGCCCGGAAGCCGCCCCAGGGCGAAGAGCACGGTGAACATGTCGGTGGGGAACCCCATCGCCCGGTAGATGATCCCCGAGTAGAAGTCGACATTGGGGTAGAGCTTCCGCTCGATGAAGTAGTCGTCGGAGAGGGCCACTTCTTCGAGCTGCATGGCCAGATCGAGGAGAGGATCGTCGACACCGAGTGCGTCGAGCACATCTTCGGCGGCTTGTTTGAGGATCCGGGCCCGGGGGTCGAAGTTCTTGTAGATGCGATGACCGAATCCCATCAGTCGGAAGGGGTCGTCTTTGTCCTTGGCCCGCTTGACCGCGGTTTCGACACTCTCACCTCGTGACACGATCGACTCCAGCATCTCGAGAACGGCCTGGTTGGCTCCGCCGTGGAGGGGACCGGACAGGGCATGGATCCCTGCAGCCACCGAGCTGAAGATGTTCGCCTGCCCGGAGCCGACGAGACGAACCGCTGACGCCGAGCAGTTCTGACCGTGGTCGGCGTGGAGGATGAGCAGGAGGTTGAGGGCATTGGCCACCACGGGGTCGGCGATGTAGTCCTCGGCGGGAACCGAGAACATCATCTTGAGGAAGTTCGACGGGTAGTCGAGACTGTTGTCCGGGTAGATGTAGGGCTGGTGGACGCTGTACTTGTACGACCAGGCGATCATGGTCGGGGTCTTGGCAATGAGACGGCGCGAGCTGATATCAACGGCCTCCTCATCGAGGGGATCGATGGCGTCGGGGTAATAGGTGGCCAGGGCCGACGTCGCCGAGGCCAGGATCTGCATGGGATGTGCCGAGTGGGGAAATGCTTCGAAGAGATGTTTGACATCCTCGCGGAGCAAGGTGTGCCTGGAGATCGCCTCGTGGTAGGCCTCCAGCTCGGGTTTGGTGGGGAGCTCGCCGTATTGGAGGAGGTAGGCAACCTCGATGAACGTGGCCTCCTCGGCGAGTTGCTCGATGGGATACCCCCGATACCTGAGGATGCCCTCCTCGCCGCCGACGAAGCTGACCCCCGACTTCCCCTCAGCGGTGTTCCCGAAGCCCCGGTCGAGGGTGACCAACCCGAGGTTGGTCCGCAATGCAGAGATGTCGATGGCGGCGTCGCCATGAGTGCCCACCTCGGTCGGCAGGGTCAGCTCGTCGTCTCCGTAGCGAAGAACGGCGTCTGGCATGGGATGGTCCTTCCTGGTCAGTTGTCATGTGCCCGGGCCGCCTCGATCACCTGTTGTGCCTCATGGTGGGGCACTTCGGCGTAGTGGTCGAACTCGACCTCGAACGTTCCGCGTCCGGAGGTCAATGATCGCAGCTCGGCTGGATATTGCCGCATCTCGGCCATCGGGACTTCGGCGTTCACCAAACGCAACGAGCCGTCTCCGTCCATCCCCAGGACCCTCCCCCTGCGGGCGTTGATGTCGCCCATGACGTCGCCGAGATGGTCCTCGGGCACGGTGACCGTCACTCTCATGATCGGTTCGAGAAGCACCGGCCCCAACCGCTCCGAGGCGGCGCGGAACGCCTGGATCCCGGCCATCCGGAACGACATCTCGTCAGAGTCGACCGAGTGGTATTTGCCGTCGTACAACTCGGCGGAGATGTCGATAACCGGGTAACCGGCGAGGATCCCACGCTCCAGCGCCTCGCGGACCCCTTTGTCCACTGCAGGGATGAAGCCCCTCGGCACAGACCCGCCCTTGACCGAATCGATGAACTCGTATCCCGATCCGCGGGGCAAGGGGGCAAACCGGACCGAGGCAACCCCGAACTGACCGCGTCCCCCGGTCTGCTTTTTGTGTTTGCCTTCGGCCTCGGCGGTGGTGGTGATGGTCTCCCGATAAGGCACCTTGGGCAGCTCGGCGTCGACCTCGACCCCGAACATGCGATGGATCCGCTCCAGGGTGACGTCGAGGTGGCTATCCCCAAGACCGGCGAGGATGGTCTCACCGGTCTCGGAGCGTCGTTCGATCCTGACCGTAGGATCCTCCTCGGAGATCCTCTGCAATGCCATCGACAACTTCTCTTCGTCCTGGTGGGAGCGAGGTGAGATGGCGATCTCGGCCACAGGCCGCGGGTAAGGCACCGGTTCGATGACCAGACCGGCACCAGGTGTGCGCAGGGTGTCGCCGGAGTGGAGATGGTCGATCTTGGCTACCGCACCGATCCCACCCACCGGCAGGTCGTCGACGTCACGGTGCTCTTTGCCCTGGAGTTTGAACAGGCTGTGCAGGCGAACCTTGCCCCCGCGAGCCACCTCCACGTCTTGGTCCGCCCTCGCGGTTCCGGTGAAAATCCGGAACAGCGACACCCTGCCGACGAACGGGTCGGAGATGGTTTTGAATACGTAGGCAACCAGCGCACCGTCGCTGCTCGGAGTGACCGGAT
>CAYZKF010000068.1:0-8275 GCA_964479135.1 uncultured Acidimicrobiaceae bacterium | reverse complement strand
TGGTGGATCTGAGGGTCGAGCCCGGCGACACAGTGGCCGCCGGTCAGGTGATAGCGATAGTCAAGTGAGACCTCTCCCCGCGGGCGGCTAGGGCTCTCGATTGGAGCCCGGCCCTTCGACCGCTGGTCATGGCCGATGGCTCCAGATGTACTGTGACCCGGTGCGTCGTCCCCAGCCCATCCCCGACTTCAACTGGTCGGAGGAACGCGCACGCCGCTTCGCCGATCAGGCCCTGGATCTGTGGATCGGATACCTGGAAGCATTGCCCGGGTTACCGGTGAGCCGACCGATCACACCAACCGAGGTTCGACAAGCCCTGCTCCCTGAGGTGCCGGAACGGGCGATGTCCGACGAGGACATCTTCTCCCATCTTGCAACCCTCACCGGTGAGCTGAGCACGCAGACCGGACACGGCGGCTGGATGGGATACATAACCGGTGCAGGAACCATTCCGGGAGCTCAAGCCTCTCTACTGGCGGCCGGAGTCAACCAGAACCTTGGTGGCTGGCCGATGAGCCCGGGGGCGACCGAATTGGAGACTCAGCTCCTCGGATGGTTCGCAACCAAGCTGGGGCTACCGGCGTCGGCTTCCGGCGCATTCGTCAGCGGTGGGGCCACCGCCAACCTGATGGCCCTGACCGTGGCCCGCGACTTCATCGCCGACTGGGATGTCCGCGGTGACGGCGTGGCTGCCGGGGGGCCATTTGCCATCTACGCCTCGGACGACGCCCATGAGACGATCGACCGTGCCGCCGACCTTCTCGGTCTGGGAAGCCATGCGGTTCGTCGTGTGGCCACCGACCGAAGCTTCCGGGTGAGCCCTCGAGCCCTCGAAGAAGCCATAGCCGACGACGCCCAAGCCGGTATCCGTCCTCTGGCCGTGGTGGGAACCGCAGGCACCACAGAAACCGGGTCGATCGACCCTCTCGGCGACCTGGCCGACATCGCACACCACCATGGCTGCTGGTTCCATGTCGACGCCGCCTATGGCGGGCCGGCGGCCATGGTCGACCGGTTCAAACCCAGGTTCAGAGGGCTGGAGCGGGCGGACTCTGTCACCCTCGACCCCCACAAGTGGATGAACGCACCTATCTCTTCCAGCCTGGTGCTGTTCAGTGACCCCGCTCGACAATTGGCGGCGTTCACCCTCAAACCCGACTACGTCCAACTCGACGCCGATCTCGAGCAGGACATGATGATGCGTTACCAGTGGACTCCGCAGTTCAGCCGCCCCTTCGATGCCTTGGGCATCTGGGTCTCACTGTTGGCCCACGGCTGGGACAGTTACCAACGCCGGATCTCCCACGACATCGACCTCGCCGCCTGGCTGCAGTATCTCGTCGAAGAGCATGACGAGCTCGAGTCGCTGACCGATCCCGAACTCTCCATCGTCTGCTTCCGATATGTGCCGCCCGACCTGACCGGGAGCGTCCCTGCGTCGTACCTCGACGATCTCAACGAGCAGACCCTGTATGCGGTGCAGCGGGCCGGCAAGGTATACCCGACCAACGCCGTCGTCGACGGTCGGTTCGCCATCAGGGCCTGCCTGATCGGCTACCGAACCGAGGCCGAGCACATCGACACGCTGATCGACCAGGTCGTCTACCACGGCCGCCTTCTGCACCAGGAGCGAAGCCGTTGAAGCGAGCGGAGCGAGCTATTCCGCGGCGTCGGTGATGGCCTCGGTCATCGACGGGTGGGCCATAAGGGTCTCGAGCAGGGTTCGGGCGGTGACCCGGGCCTGGACGGCCAGAGCGATCACCCCGATCAACTCCGAAGCCCGATGGCCCACGATCGTCCCGCCGAGGATCACTCCGGTGGCCGGGTCGGTGGTCACCTTGACGAACCCCCGCTCGAAGTGCTGGAGCACCGATCGAGCGTTGGAGGCGAATGGGACCTTTGTCGTCCGGACCTTGCGCCCCACCGCGGCGGCCTCCACCTCGACCAAACCGACCGAGGCGATCTCCGGTTCGGTGAAGATGGCCTCGGCCACCCTGCTGTAGTCGATCGGCTCGACCGGGAGCCCCAGGGCGTGACGGGCGATCTTGCGACCCTGCATGGTCGCCACCGAGCTCAGCAACATCTGGCCGGTGACATCACCGGCGGCGTAGATATGGGGAACCGTGGTTCGTTGAAACTCGTCGACTTTGACATAACCGTGGTCGGCTTCGATGCCCGCCTCCTCCAGGCCGAGCCGCTCCGAGTTGGGAACAGATCCCACGGCGAGCAAAACGTGACTCCCCTTGATGCGACGTCCGTCGTCACAGACCACGGTGACTCCGGTCTCGTCCAGCTCGATGGCCTCGGCCCGGGCTCCGATCACCAGGCTGACCCCTCGCTCCTGGAAGTCCTCCTCGAGGACCGCTGCCACCTCCGGGTCGCGGTGAGGAAGGATCTGACGACGTGACACCACCAGGCTCACCTTCGATCCCATGCTCTCGAAGATGTGGGTGAACTCGACTCCTGTGACCCCCGACCCGATGACCACCAAGTGTTCGGGCGCAGCCTCGAGGTGATAACAGTCCCGGGTGGTGAGAACTCGCCGGCCGTCCACCGGGGCCCAGTCGGGGACCCGGGGGCGCGAACCGGTCGAGATCAATGCATTGTCGAAGCTGATCCGAAGTTCGCCGCCGTCCCTCTCCACAACCGCCTCGCTGGGCCCGACGAACCGTCCCTGGCCTTCGACCATCTCCACCTGCTGTGAGACCAACAACGACACCCAGTCTTCGTTGATGTCGGCGGTGATCTCGTCGATCCGGGTGGAGAGGACCTTGGGGTCGACTCTCCCCGGGTCGTTGACCATCCCCAACTTGACCGCGTTGC
Organism: uncultured Acidimicrobiaceae bacterium; assembly: GCA_964479135.1. Lineage (GTDB taxonomy): Bacteria > Actinomycetota > Acidimicrobiia > Spongiisociales > ZC4RG35 > ZC4RG35. The sequence goes on along the minus strand of CAYZKF010000068.1, from coordinate 5,452 downwards.
GCACCGACGTCATTCGCAGGGCGCTGGCCGCCATGGTCTTCGAAGGAATGCAATCCCAGAGATGTGCCGCCCCACCGATGATGTCTTTTTCGACCAGGGTCACCGCTGCGCCTTTGCTGGCGGCGATGGTGGCCGCCTGGGTGCCTGCCGGACCGCCGCCGATGATGAGCAGGTTGGTATGGGTCATGGCCGGGCGGACGCTACCGGCCTGGGCGGTGTTGCCCGAACACCTGGCGAAGCACGTCGGAGACCTCTCCGACCGTGGCTCCCGCCTCGAGGGCGTCTTTCATCGGGTAGAGGAGGTTGGCATCGCCCCGGGCCGTCTCTTCGACCTTGTGGAGGAAGCCGGCCAACGCCTCCTGGTCCCTGGCCTCTCGCCATGCGTCGACCCGCTGCTTCTGCTCGGCCTCCAGCGACGGGTCGACATCGAGAACCGGGACCTGCTCACCTTCATCGGTGGCGTATCGATTCACACCGACCACCACCGACTCGCCGGTGGACTGACGTTGGGCCTCTCGGTAGGCGGACTCTTCGATCTGGGATTGCATCCACCCCTCCTCGATGGCGGCCACCGCCCCACCCATCTCCGCAATCCGGGAGAGCAACTCCTCGGCCTTGGCTTCGATGGCATCGGTGAGGGCCTCGACGAAATAAGAGCCGCCCAAGGGATCCACGGTGGCGGTGACCCCCGACTCGTAGGCGATGACCTGTTGGGTACGAAGAGCGACCAGGGCGCTCTCGTCGGTGGGAAGACCCAAAGCCTCGTCATAAGAGTTGGTGTGGAGCGACTGGGTGCCGCCAAGAACCGCCGCCAGTGCCTGGATGGTGGTGCGGACCACGTTGTTCAACGGCTGTTGGGCAGCGAGAGTGGAGCCGGCGGTCTGGGTGTGAAACCTCATCGCCCAGGATCTCGGGTCGACGGCCCCGACCTGGTGGCGCATCTTCCGTGACCAGACTCTCCGCGCCGCCCGGTACTTGGCCACTTCCTCGAAAAGGTCGTTGTGCCCGTTCCAGAAGAAGGAGAGCCTGGGGGCGAAAGAGTCGACTTCCAACCCGGCGGCGATGGCGGCCTCGACATAGGCGAGGCCGTTGGCGATGGTGAATGCCAGCTCCTGGGCGGCGGTGGATCCTGCCTCGCGTATGTGATAGCCGCTGATCGAGATGGTGTTCCATTGGGGTACCTCGGCGTCGGCGTAGGCGAACAGATCGGTGACCAGGCGCATCGACGGTCTCGGTGGGTAGATATAGGTGCCCCGGGCCACATACTCCTTGAGGATGTCGTTCTGAACCGTGCCCCGCAGCCTGGACCCGTCGATTCCCTGCTCTTCGGCAACCAGTTGGTAGAGGATGAGCAGGATGGCTGCCGTGGCGTTGATCGTCATCGAGGTCGACACCTCGCCCAGCGGGATCCCGTCGAACAGGCGCCGCATGTCGTCGAGGGTGTCGATTGCCACCCCCACTTTTCCCACCTCGCCTACGGCCAGAGGGGCATCGGAGTCGAGCCCCATCTGGGTGGGCAGGTCAAAGGCCACGCTCAGCCCGGTCTGTCCTGCCTCGAGCAGTTCCTTGAACCGCCGGTTGGTCTCAGAAGCCGTCCCGAAACCGGCGTACTGCCGCATGGTCCAAGGCTTGGCTCGATACATCTCAGGGTGGATTCCCCGGGTGTAGGGGTACTCCCCCGGCTCGCCGAGCCGATCGCCCTCAGGCTCTCGCCTGTAGACGACGTCGACCTCGATGTCGCTCGAGGTGCGCCGGGTTTCAGCCATGGGCCCTGTATCCTGACACTGTCCGGGGATGCTAGGTGGGAACTACCGCCGACCCCGGCGACGTCAATTACCCCCAGATGGCCAGGAAAGCCCTCATCCACCAGGTCGAGGCGCGGGAAAGGCGAGGACGCTGGTTCGGCGCCTTGGCCACCCTCCTCTCAATGTCCCTTCTCCTATCGGGCTGGGTCGGCCTCTTCGCGTTCCTCGGAGTCAATTCGGCATACGGAGTCTTCGAAGAGATCCAGGAGGAGTGGGTTCCCGACACCTCGTCGATGCCACTGGCCCTGCCCGACCTGAGCCGGGTTAGCCGTATCTATGCAGACTCGGGAGAGGTCCTCGCCGAGCTTCACGACGGGCGCAACTCCGAGCCAATCCCTTATGACAACATTCCCGAGGTCATGGTCCACGCCATGCTCGCCGCCGAGGACTCGGGGTTCTTCGAGCACGAAGGCGTCGACTTCTCCGCCATCGCCTCGGCAGCCATCGACAACCTGATCTACGACGTCACCCGGGGAGGCTCCACCATCACCCAGCAGGTGGTCAAGAACGCCTTCGTCGGAAGCGAGATCAGCATCCGCCGCAAGATCAACGAGGCATTCGTAGCCGCCGAGTTGGAACGACGGTTCTCCAAGGAGCGGATCCTCGAGTTCTACATGAATTCGGTTTACTTCGGATCCGGTGCCTATGGGGTGAAGACCGCCTCAGAGGAGTTCTTCAACAAGCCCCTCGACCAGCTCAGGATCCACGAGGCGGCGGCCCTGGCCGTCCTGGTCCGCAACCCCAGCCTGTACAACCCTCGGACCCGCCCCGAGATCACCCTCCAGCGACGCAACACGGTGATCGATGCCATGGCGGAGCAAGGATGGATCAGCTTGACCCAGGCGACGAGAGCCAAGCGCCAGTCCCTCGGAGTAGTCGACACCCCGCTTCGCCGTGGCCCGGCGGACCACGTCGTCGCCGAGGTCAAGAAACAACTCCTCAACTCCGAGGAATTCGCTTTCCTCGGAGCCACCCATGACGACCGCAAGAAAGCAATATTCGGGTGCCCCGCCGACGACATCGTCTGCGAGGGAGGCGGAGGTCTCCAGGTGTTCACCACCATCGACCTCCGTCTCCAGGACGAGGCCAACCGGGTTCTCAACGACTGGCTCCCCCTGGCTCCTTATGAGGAGAACCTCAACGCCTGTGCCGCATTGTTCCCCGACTTCGAGGAGAAGGCCACCTTCTACGCCACCTACGCCGAGACCCATTCCTGTCGGCCCACCGGGGCGATCAGCATGGTCGACAACCACACCGGTGCGGTAAAGGTCATGGCCTCGGGCCTCCCCTTCGACTTCAACCAATTCGACCTGGCCATCCAGGGACGACGCAATACCGGATCGGCGGCCAAGCCGTTCGGTTTGGTGGCGGCGCTGGAGAACGGCTTCACCATGGGCCACTACTTCCCCAGCACCAGCCCGATGCAGATCCAGTGCCCCTTTGTCTGCTCGCCTCAAGGGACCAACGTCTGGACGGTTCGAGGAGGAAACTCAGCCGGCACGATCAGCCTCGACACCGCCACCTACGCCTCGACCAACGTGGTGTACGCGCAACTGTCGCTGGCGGTCGGTCCCGAGAAGATCGCCGATATCGCCAGGAGGATGGGGGTCACCGAGTCTCCAATGGACCCGGTCCTCTCCATCGTGCTCGGCTCGTCGTCGGTATCGACCCTGGAGATGGCATCTGCCTTCTCCAACTTCGCCACCAACGGACTCCATGCCGACGATTACATCATCGACCGGATCATCGACCACACCGGCGCCATGATCTACCAGCACAGCCCGCAGATCCGTCAGGTCGCCGACCCCGGCATTTTCGCCGCGGCCCGGAAGTCGCTGGAGAAGGTGCCCACCGTGGGCACCGGGACCAGGGCAAGGATCGACCGTCCCGCCGGGGGCAAGACGGGGACCCATCAGAGCTACCTAGATGCCTGGTACGTCGGTTTCACTCCTGAGTACTCGACAGCGGTGTGGGTCGGCTACGAGGCCGAGCAGATCCCGCTGCGCAACGTGGTGATCAACGGCCAGCGTTACTCCCAGGTGTTCGGCGGGACCGTTCCCGCTCCGATCTGGGCCGACTTCATGCGGGTGGTGATGCAGGATCTGCCGGTGAGCCAGTTCCCCGAGGACCCGGCGAACATCCGGGACTACCAGGTGCCACCGCCGACCATCGTCCCTGTGGTGGTGGGACTCTCCCAGGCGGAGGCCGAGAGGGCCCTCCGCCAAGCACGTCTCAACGTCGAGGTCATCGAGGTACCGTCTCTCGACCCTGCGGGGACAGTGGTGAGCCAGTCGATCGAATCAGGACGCACGGTCTCCCAGGGCAGCATTGTGGTCATATACGTGTCAACCGGAGAGACACCGATAGCCAACCTCCCCAATCTTCTCACTCTCACCTTCGAGGAGGCATTGACCACGATCCAGGAGCTCGAGGTGAGCTCGGGGGTCCGGATCAACCTCTTCCGACAGGCCATCGACGTCACCGACCCCGCCCGGGTGGGGACAATCGTCTCGACATCGCCTCCCCCGGGCACCCTGATCACCGCTTCGGCCACGGTGACGGTGTTCGTCGGTCGACTCGCCCCCGACGAAGGTTGACCGCACTAAGAGAAAGTTTCGCGTCCTTACGCGACGCTACTTGACGCTCTATAACAGTCTGTTGTATATCGGGAGGTATGAGAGCAGAGGCGCCCGCCAGCGGCCAGAGTCGTCCTCCGAAAACACCCGCCGCAGGGCCGGCGGGCGCTTCGCTCCGACCCACGGCTCGGGTCCGGCCCACGGTTCCGGTGGTGATTGCCCCAGGGGATGGGCAGTTCGACCCGTCGGACCCCTACGTGCGAAGGTTCTGGGTAGCCGCTCTGGGGCCGGGCGCGGTGACCGAGCTGCTCCGACTGGTCCGCGCTGCCCGGCGGGGGGAGGAGGTGCGGCTGCCCAGACACCTACCCCTGCTACTCCGATCAGGTCTGGTCTGGACCGACCGAGGGACGCTGGTCGTGGTCGACAGCTTTCCGGTGGTTCCCTCCGAGCTCCGGTGGCGTTTCCCACCTGTGGTAGCCGCCGAGCACAACCGGCTTCTCGCCGAGATCAGCCGGTAGCAGCCGCTTGGACCCCCGACCCCCGGGGCGAGCCCTGGGTTGTAGAGCCCGCTCAGCGGAGCCTAGAACCCAGGGTTCGAGCAGTCTCTCGACCCCGGGCGAACTCAGAGCTCGCGCAGCGGTGCCTAGAATCCAGGGTTCGAGCCGACGTGGTGGCCCCGGCGAACCGCGAGCAAAGCCATCAACCCCAAGGCGACGAACTCACCGGAAACGAAACCGATGGCAACCCGGGAATCGGGGGCGCCGCTTGTCAGCACCGTGACCAACACGGCAGCGACCAGACCACCCGACCAGGCGAGACCGAGCAACTTGGTCCTGCCTTCGGCGACAAGGACTTGAGACGCGATCTGAGCCGTGGCTGCGGCAATGACACCGGCGGCGGCAAAGGTGGCCACCAGGGTCGAGGGCGTGTACCCGCGGTAGAGAAGAGTCACCACGCCAGGGCCGACCAGCCAGCCGACGACGCCACCCAGCAGCGCCAGTCCACCGCCGACGAGTACCACGGTTTTGGCGATACTGCCCAGCCGGCGGAGGTCGCCGTCATGCGCCAGCC
>CAYZKF010000067.1:0-8332 GCA_964479135.1 uncultured Acidimicrobiaceae bacterium | reverse complement strand
CTAGGTACCTGAGGTTCGCCGACTCAGTCCTCGTCGTCCCCGTCGCCGTTCTCGTTCTCGTCGTCTTCGGCGGGGGTGGTGTGTTCCCTGATGGCCCGGGCGGCGAGCCGCTCGCTCTCGTGGCGGTCGCCGGACTCCTTGCGCTCACGCTCGTAGCGTTCGCTCGACTCGATGCGTTCCCGCTCGTGGCGTGCAGCACGCTCCTCGTCGGTTTCGGGCGGGGTGGGGTGTTCTGATGCCACAAGGTGACATTACCGGACAGCGGGAGCTGCGTTCCCATCCGCAGGCATTGCGAGGGCCGGGTCTCAGTCGGAAAGGTGCGCCCAGAGGTCAGGGTTGGCGACGAGGAAATCGGAGAGCCGCTGGGCCGGCCGACCGGTTAGGAGCTCGACGGTGTCGGCCACCATGGCCAGTTCCCCGTCGGCGATCGCCTCATAGGAGCTGATCCAACCGGCGATCTCCCAGTCGGGAGCACCGGAGGGTCGGCGCGACTCCCAGGCCTCCTCGATGGTCTCCTGGTAGTAGGTCACCTCGGCGCCGGAGACTTCGCTGAGGACTGCTGCGGTCTCCTCCAAGGTGAGTGCCTCCGGCCCGGTGTTCTCATAGGCTTGACCGTCGTGGCCCTCGTCGACGAGGGCCGCCACCACGGTGTCGGCGATATCGTCGCGGCATATCCAGCTCACCTTCCCGTCGCCCGCCGGGCCCCTGATCACCCCGCCCTCACCGGCGAAGAAGGGCACGAAATCGGCATACAGAGACGATCTGAGGAAGGTGAACCGAACCCCGGTACCCCTGATGAATTGCTCGGTGAGGTAGTGCTGGCGCCCGAGAAGGAAGGTGTTGTCCGGCGCCGCCCCCAGAAACGACAGATAGACGATCTTGGACACCCCGGCATCGGCCGCGGCCTGGGCTGCGGTTATGTGATGCTGGAGACGGTCGGGGCTCTCACGGGCCGAAGTGAGAAACAGGGTGTCGGCACCATCGAGGGCATCCCTCATCGCCGGGTAGTCGATGTAAGACGCTGCCTCCACCGCCACTGCCTTGGGGAGCTCCGGTGCCCGTGCCCGATCGGACACGACGAGACGTTGAGGTATCCCCCGCTCGGCGAGACGTCGGGCGACACGCCCACCCACCGCTCCGGTTGATCCGGTGACAGCCAGTCCAGGTAGATCCGCCATACCGTGACTCTAAAGGTCGATCCGATCGAGACGAACCCGGCGTTCCCCGTCGGCCTGGTTCCGAAGAAGGGGTCGATGCAGTTGCACAGGGGTGCGGAAAACGAGACCCGGTGCAAATGCATGACCACCGGTTGTCCCGTGGAGGGTTGGGCGCCATTAGATTCGCGGCTCAACGCCGAACCCGGGTGAGTTGCCCGGGGCGGGGGGCCCGCACGTCGGGGCGAATCCGGGCAAGTGCCTGGTAGAGCACCTTCCAGCTCGAGCCCGTCAGCTAACCCCGCAGGCACTGAGGAAGGAGAGACTCCGAGTTGGAGACGTTTGGCGCCGCATCGCATAACGAAGTGCTACAACTCGTCGTCCAGATCGCCGCCCTCCTCTTCACCGCCCGTTTGTTCGGCGGTCTGGCGCAGCGACTCGGCCAGCCAACGGTTGTCGGCGAGATTTTGGCGGGCGTCGTCCTCGGTCCTTCCCTCCTGTCCAACCTGATCCCGCTCATCGGGGAGTGGATCCTCCCCCAGACTGTCGTTCAGGGCCACATGCTGGAAGTCGTCGGGTTGATCGGGGTGATGCTTCTGCTGATCGTCACCGGTCTCGAGACCGACCTGGGACTGATACGACGCCGGATCGGGGTGGCCGCCGGAATTGCTGTCGGGGGTCTGTTGGTCCCCTTTGCATCTGGGCTGGTGCTCGGGTTGTCACTCCCCGACTCGATTCTCGCCCAGCCCTCCCAGCGGACGGTCTTCGCCTTGTTCCTCGCCACCGCGATGTCGATCTCGGCCATCCCGGTGCTGGCCAAGGTTCTCATGGATCTGGACTTGATGAGGAGAGAGTTCGGTCAGACAGTCCTTGCGGCGGGCATGATCGACGACATCACGGGGTGGACCTTGCTCGGTCTGGTCACTGCCCTCGCCAGCGCCGAGGCGCTCAGCGCCGGTACGGTGGCTCAGACGATCCTGATGGTCGTGGTCTTCGTGGTCGTCACCGCCACTCTCGGCCGGCTAATCGTGGATCGGGGCCTGGGTCTGGTCCTGGATCGATTCCGGGGCCCGGACTTCGTCCTGACCCTGGTGGTCGCACTCGCCTTTGCCTGGGGAGCCTTCAGTCAAGCGATGCGTCTCGAACCCGTGATCGGAGCCTTCGCCATCGGGATTCTGTTCGGAAGATTGCCCCGGCTCCCGCAGGACGCGATCCGGAAGCTGGAGAGCCTGACCCTGGCCACCTTTGCCCCCATCTTTTTCGCCATCGCCGGGTTGAAGGTGGATATCGGCAGCATTCTGCGCCCGGACCTCTTGCTCCTCACCCTCGGGGTGATCGGTGTGGCCACCTTCGGAAAGGTGGCGGGTGCCTACGCTGGGGCGCGGTACCTCTCCAAGCAGGACCACTGGTCCTCACTGGCGTACGGCGCTGGTCTGAACGCCAGGGGTGCTGTCGAGATCATCGTGGCCACCATCGGACTCTCTCTCGGGATCCTCAGCTCAGAGATGTTCTCGATCATCGTGATCATGGCCATGGTCACCTCGCTGATGGCCCCGTTCGCCATCCGCTTTTGCCTCGCCCGCGTCCAGCCGGCCGACGAGGAGACGCGCAGACTTGCAAGAGAAGATGTGCGCAAGGGCAGTTTCACATCGGGGTTGCGCAGAATCCTGGTGCCGGTGCGGCCCAGGCCGGCCATCACCGGGACGCAGTTTATCCAGGCATCCCTTCTTTCCCGTTTGGCGGCCGACGCCGAGATCTCAACCACGGTGTTGGCGGTCGCCTCCGGTTCGGAGAGGGTCGGCGCCGGAGAGTACCTCTCTCGAATCGAACGGCTCTTCCCGTCTCCGAGGACCACCACTCGGCTGTTGACCGGGGAGGATCCAGTGCAGGCGATTCTCAAGGTGGCCGAGGCCGACTACGACCTGATGCTGATCGGCACGCCCGCATTGGCCGAGTCCGGCGAGACCCTCTTCGGACCGGCGATCGATGACCTCATCAAGCTGTCACCTTGCCCGACGTTGGTGGTGCGGGGCGGGGATGTGCCCGAGGACTGGTCCCCAACCCGGATCCTCGTGCCGGTCGACGGAACCTCCAGTTCGCGCCGTGCCGCCGACCTGGCATTGACACTCGCAAGTAGCGAAGCCGTCGTCATCGGGGTCCATGTCGAGGTACCGACTCGGTTGTCGAGATCCCGGAGTTCGCTCGCTATGGACATAACCGCGGAGTTGGAGTTGGTGGCCACCCAACTCGATCAACAGGTTCGGACCGACGTCCGGGAAGCCGAGGATGTCGAGTCAGGGATCCTCGCGGCGATACGCGATACGGGTGCCGACCTCCTGGTCCTAGGCACCAGTGTCAGGGCGGGCACCTCCCGTCTCTACCTGGGTCCCCGGGTTGAACACTTGCTCCGTGATGCTCCCTGCTCGGTGATCGTCCTCAACACCTGAGACCGAGAGCCACGCATTCCGAGAGGCGTCGCATCGGTGCAGCTAGACAGTCTTGCCTACGGAATCGGTGCTGCCCGGTCGATCATCGCCCGCGTCTCCTCGCCAAGAGGCGTCGTTGGAGAGCCTTGCAGGCGCGCCTTCACCAGGAGCGTCTCCACCCGGGTCGCCAGCACCGATGCTGCTTGACCTCGTGTCACTTTGCGGGCTTGGAGATGGAAGGCGCCGTAGGCGGTCTTGCGGCGGAGACGGTGGAAGTCGAACCGATCGCTCCACAGGCGAATCCACCCCCTCCACCCTGAGGGGTAGGCCGACCGGTTGACCGAGCCCTTGGGGAGGGCCAGGTCTTGGTCGATCGTCCGGAACTCCCTGGATTGGCGTCCGGTGACCCACATCGCATACCCCCATCCCGCCAGCACGACAAGGGGTAACACCCGGCCGTGGAGATCGACGGAGGCCACGGTGCATAGTGGCGAAGGTCGTGACCCACAACCTGCACCCCCATACCAGTTGTTCAACATGTGCTCGACCATGGTCCAGAGGAGGACGGCCACCGGTACCAGGTAGAACCAGCGGGTCCCCTGTCTTCGGGACCACCAAACCGCCAAGCCCAGAGCAAGACCCGTTCCCAGGGCGAGGGCGCCATGGCCGCTCCAAACGAATCCCAGGGTCTCCTGCATCTCGGGGAAGAAGAAGGCGGCCGTATCGGCGAACCGGGAGCGTCCCGTGAAGACGAATCCTGGATTTTCGACTCCGACCAGGCGTGCATAGATCGGGCCCAGCCCCAACCCGAAGATGCTCGATGTCGGGCCGCTCAGCCCCTGATGTAAGTGAACGAATATGTCCTCGGCGAAGCCGAGGCCGGCTCCCGTGGCGCCGGCGAGAACCGCATAGTCGAGCGGCCCTGCCGATGTCCGAAAACCTGACCTTCGCCACCAGAATATGAGCAGCAGCGGCAACACCTTGAACAGCTCCTCGATCACCGGGGCGATCACGTCGGCCCTGACGTCGTGGAGGCGGAGATCTATCCCCGAAGTGGCCATCGAGTTGAGCCCACGGCGGATCATGTCTTCCACACCGCTGGCGTCGAGGCTCCATGCCACCAGGGCGGTGAGGAGGAAGACCGGGCCAAACCCGATCATGAAGAAGGAGGCCACGGTTCGCCACTTCACCGATCGCCATGGGGTAGACACCGCGGCGATCATCAGGACGAAAGGCACCGACCACACGCTTATTCGGAGGAGGGCGCCACCGGTGCGGAACATCAGGTAGACCAAGGCGGCCATTGCCACCACCCAGACCGTGACGTCGAACGGCCCTTTGGCCAAGAATCTCTTCCAGAGACCGGTCACGAGACCTGCCTCAGGGCTTGTCATCGTCCCCGCCCACCGAGATGTCCCCTTTGGAGAAGCTGAAGAAGCGGTCGATCGCCTTGTTGATCTCGTCACCGGCGCTGCCTTCACGGGCGTGCTCGGTCATGATCAAGCTCTTGTACTTCTTCCAGGCTTCCTCCGCCTGTCCCTCCGAGGTGTCTTTGGAGGCGATGTCATACATGTCGAGCCAGGAGAAGAAGGGGGTCTTCTTGGCCTTTCCCTCGATGAAGTCTTTGGCTGCCTTGGTGCCCACCGAGGTGCCGGCGGCCCCTACCGCGCCCAGGACATCGTTACCGTCGACGGCGGAGACCCAGCAGTCGACACAGAGCCCGCCGGAAAGATAGGCGGTGGCGGTGAGTCGCAACCAGAGGTAGATGGCGATACCCACGGCCAGCCCCCAGACAAGAGGATGGACGCGGAGGAGCACCAGTGCCAGCCACCGGGATCTGCCTGAAACACCCAACCCAAAGCCTCCGATCGGTGAGCAAGCTATCAGGTCTCCGGGACCGGAGGTGCCGCAAAAGGCCCGGGCCTTTGTCAAGAGCCCTCCCCAAAATGCCGATGTTCTCGATGAGTCAGGGTCGTTGCCCGCAACGTCAGGGATTTCATGCCCGAAGTAGAGAAACCCGAGGACCGAACAGGTCCACCGCCCATGGTGATCTGGGTGGCATCGCTGGGCGTTCTCCTCAGCTCGGCGGTCGCTTTCTCGGTGTGGCAGAGCGGGGAGAGCCACGCCGAAGATGTGCTGGCGACCCGAGGTGAGGTCCTGGCCAATTCGGTCAGCGGCGGAGTGGAGAGCGTCGTCCAGAAGCTCATCGCAGTCGGTGGTCTCTACCAGGCCAGTGACGAGGTCACCCGAACCGAGTTCCGCGTCTTCGTCACCAACTTCGGGTTGATCTCCGGAGTCGGTGGGATCGCCTACGCGCCGATCGTCTCCCCTTCCGAGCTCGAGGAGTATTACGGGTGGATACGAGCGACCATTCCCGACTATGAGGTATTCGAGTTCGACGCCTCGATGAACCGGGGTCCCGTCGGAGACCGCCTCATGTACCTGCCCATCGAATGGGCAGTGCCTGACACCCTCTTCGAACAGCCCTATGGCTTCGACATGGTTTCGGTTCCTTTCCTGGCATCAGCGGTGGCCGAGGCAATGGATCGGCGGACGGTGAGCGCCACCGAGTTCGTGCCTCTTCCCTATAAAGAGGGCGACGAGTGGTTTGTCCTCTTCTGGCCGGTGGCTCACCCCGAGACCGACGAAACGTTGGGTTTCGCCATGGCGGTCATCGACCTGGGCGACTTCCTCAGGGCGCACATACCCGTGGTGATGCAACGGGATGTGGGTTGGGAGATTCTCGACGTGACCGACGACCCGGGAGTGAGCCTGCCCGATGAGCGGGTTTGGTCGACGACGATCGATGTCGCCTCGCGACGGTGGCTGCTGGTGGTGTCTGGTGGCGATGCGTTCCGCGGCTCGACTGTATGGGCTGCCGTCTTGGTGCTGCTCGCCGGCGTCTCCGCCAGTGTCCTCGCCGCCTACGGGGTTCACCAGTACCGCCAGAAAGCCCAAGCGCGTGACGAACTGGAGCATCTCCGCGACCTGGCCCGGGCCAAAGACCAGTTCCTCGCCTCGGTCAGCCATGAGCTGCGCACCCCTCTGACCGGTGTCGTCGGTTACGCCGAGCTCCTGCGGCAAGGCGATCTGATCATGGACAGCGAGAAGACGGCGATGGTCGACCATATTGCTGGTGAGGCCGCCGACCTGGCAGCAATCATCGACGATCTCCTGGTCGCCGCCCGATCCGAGCTCGATCTGCTCACCGTCACCCGGGACAACGTCTCGATCCGGGACCTGGCGGTCGATGTGCTCCGGGCTTTCGGGTCGGCGACCTACGAAGCGGTGCGGGTCGGCGGAGGGCCCGACGACGACTGGAAGGTGGTCGGCGACCCGGCCCGTATCCGACAGATCCTGAGGAATCTGGTGAGCAACGCCCGCCGTTACGGGGGAGTCGAGATCGAGGCCAGGTTCGAGAAAGCCGACGGGGTGGTCACCATGACCATGGCCGACAATGGTGTGGGGCTACCCGAAGAAGAGTGGGAGCGCATCTTCGAGCCATACCACCGGGTCCATAAGGCAGCGGGTCAGCCGGCCGCATTGGGGATAGGTCTCAGCGTCTCTAGGCACCTGGCCAGGCTGATGGGCGGGGATCTGGTCTATCGGCATGTCGGCGGGTGGAGTGTCTTCGATCTGTCACTCCCCGCCGCTGAGCTCGACTCGCCGGTGCCCGCCGCGGAACGGGCATCCGCTGTCTGAGTGCTCTCCGAGTCGGCCCTCCCTCAGCCACCGGGTGTGATCGGTTGGTAGCCACCCCCGAAACCGTCGCCCATGGTCCCGCCAAAGTCACGGATGCCTTCCCCGATGGCCCGGATCGGGTTGCCCTCGGGAAGGGAGGGGCCAACCACCAAGACGAGCACTACGGCCACCAGGGCCACCGCCACCAACAGGAACAGCTTTCTCATGTGTCTCCACGCTAAGACTAAGGGCCCTACCACTTCCCCCTCGTCCTCGTCTGCGGGATGGCGAACCGCCCTTGCTCACCCGGCGGTGGGCGGGGCGGTTCAGACCGTGGGAATCAGCGCCTCTTCGGACATTGCCGGGTCTGACGTCTTGTCGAGCACCGGGTCGAAGGAGAAGCTGAGGAGACCACAGCCCTCACAAACCACCCGCTTCAACCCCCCGGTTCGGACCACGATGGTCTCGGGGTGGGTGCATTCGATGGAGAATATCCGGTCGATGATTCCAATCACTGAGAGTGCCACCTTCTCGCGTTGGGTGACAGTCTGACCGGTGTCGGCCCAGAATCGGTGGCAAGTCGCCGGAGGCCGTCTACCGCCCGGCCCGGATCACCGGGCTGAAGTCGGTGGTGAGGATGGTCGACCACAGATCGATGCCGTACCAGAGGTTGGCCAGTCGGACGTTTTCGTCAGCGGCGTGCTGGTTGTTGTCGTGGTTGGCGATGGGGAGGACAGCCACCGGAGCCTCCAACAGGTCTTCGAACTGGTAGAGGGGGACCGAGCCGCCGAAAGTGGGGAGGGCGACCACCTCTCTGCCGCCGGCGACCCGACATGCCCCGAGGAGGGTGGTGGCCAGGGGAGACTCCATGGGGATTCTCGCCGCCCGGTAACCGGGCATCCTGTCGAGTCGGGCCAGGCGGCGATGGGCGCGTCTCTCTTCGGGAGTCGGGTGGTGGTCGATGACATGGAACCCGTCGGCGACGAGATGAGCCTCAACCCGGTCGAGCATGGTCACCGGGTCGTCACCGGCTGCCAAACGGATGTCGACCGAGGCGGTGGCTTCGGCGGG
>CAYZKF010000066.1:0-8359 GCA_964479135.1 uncultured Acidimicrobiaceae bacterium | reverse complement strand
AAGGAACAGCCAGGGGAGGAAGCTGATCAACACCGCCCAGAACGAGGGAGGCTCGGGGTCGGCCGACCATGCCACACCGCGGCGTTCCAGGGTGGCGGTCAGCTCGGGCTCAAAGCCCTCGGGGTAATTGGCGACGTGGTCGAAGACGCCGGCTTCGGCTTCGGAATCGGCGAGACGTCCCCGCGCCTGGCGGGTGTTCTGGCCCAGAACCACCTCGCCGTACAGATCATCTTCGATGTTGACCACGAACTCGGAGATCGGGATCTCCTCGGGACCGGTCACCTGGCCAAGCCACCACGATGCGAGGTAGGCCACGATGATGATCGACATCCCGTAAACGACAAGGGTGCGGACGGTTTTGCTCAAGAGATCCTCGGGTTGGGGAGGGTCAGGGATTCAATGCTACGTCGGGAAGTTGGATAGGAGAACCCCACCCCTCAGGCGAGGTCACCCATCACCCCAACGTATGGAAGGTTCCGATACTTCCCGGCGTAGTCGAGCCCGTAGCCGACCACGAACTCGGGTCCGATCGAGAAGGCCACATACTTGACCTCGATAGGCACCCTCTGGATGCCCTCCTTGAGTAGTAGCGAGGCGATCTCGAGCGATGCCGGTTTGCGGACGCGGAGACTCTTGATCAGGTAGTTGAGGGTGAGACCGGAGTCGATGATGTCCTCGACGACCAGGACGTGGCGCCCGTCGATCTCCTCGTCGAGGTCCTTGAGAATCCGGACCACGCCGGAGGTCTGGGTGGACGCCCCGTAAGAGGAGACCGCCATGAAGTCGAACTCGCAGGGGAGATCGATATGCCGGGCCAGGTCGGCCATCACCATGAAGGCGCCCCTGAGCACTCCGACCAGGAGGAGGTTCTTGCCCTTGTAGTCCTCGGTGATCTGCTTGCCCATCTCGGCCAACTTGGCCTCGATCTCCTCGGCGGTGATCAAGGGCTTGATGTCCATCCGCTGTCCTCTCTGGCGAACACGGAAAGGTAGCCGACCGTCCCCGGTGAGTACCAGGCGACCGGGAGCCGCTTCTCCCCGGGGACCCAAGCCGGGTTCCCGTCGGCGTGGACCACTCCGTTGGACTCGACGGTCAACACCGTGCCCCGAGGGAATATCGCATGCCATCGGCTGAGCGGCGCCACCCGGCACACCTCGTCGCGTTTGCTCAGCCCGAAGACCATACGTCCCCAACGGGTGTCACCCACCTACAAACCGACCACCCCCGGCTCCGCGGGCGGCGTACCCTCGATGACCAGGAAGGGGCCGTCCCTCCGGGCCTCGAAGGTGCCGAGCAGTTGACTGGCGCGGGCGTCACCCCGCACCACCGCATCGACCCGGGAGAGGAGATCGGCGGTGACCCCGGGCGAACCGGTGACATGAGCGACCATCGCCTTCAGCACCAGGTCGGTCACCGGGTCGGGGGCGGCGGCAAGCGCACCTATCGGAACCCGAGCTGTCCCCGGGCCCGACGAAACCTGGATCCGGGCGGCGAGTGTGTCGATCAGGTCGGCATCGGCCCGCACCAAGTCGCTCATCCGACCGATAGCTCCGCTCAAATCGGGGTTGAGTTGGGTGAGCAGAGGGAAAACGGTGGCCCTCAGGTAGTTCCGGGTCAACCCGGGGTCGAGATTCATCGGGTCGTCGACGAACCCCAGCCCGGCGAGGCCGGCGATTTCCCGGGTCGAGCTCCGGTCGATGACCAGCAGAGGCCGGTAGACGTTGGGCGACCGGTGACGGGGGATGCCGGCAAGACCCCGTATCCCCGTCCCCCGGATCAGGTTGATGATCACAGTCTCGGCGTTGTCATCGGCGGTATGGGCGGTGAGCACACTCTCCTCGCTCCCGGTGGCTTCACCCAACGCTCGATACCGGGCCTCCCGGGCCTGACCCTCCGGTGACGGCCCGTCCCTGACCTCGGTCTCGACAACCTCCAGGTCGATGCCGACTTTTCCGGCGATCGCCACAGCCGCCATCCTCATCGTCGGCGATGCCGCCAACCGGTGGTCGACATGAACCCCCCTGACCTGGCGATCCATGGCCGAGACCAGGTAGGCGAGGGCTGCCGAATCGGCGCCTCCGGACAGCGCCACCACCAACGGCCCGTCGGGGAGGTCGAGGAGACCGATGGCGGTCTCCACCAGTTGGGTCAGGCGACGCGTTCCAGCCATTTGGCCGGGTGGTCGATCTCGTCGAGAGTGGGGAGACTGCTCGCACCCCGGAAAGCCAGGCTCAGGGTCGCCCACCCGCTGTCGCGCTCGACGGCGTTGACGAAACGCTCCCCCTGGCGGTACTGCTTCAACTTCATCTCCAATCCGGTCATGCGGAGAAAGGCGGCGGCGCGTTTGTCGTATCGCCTCCCTTTGAGAACACGGCTCATTCGGTCCTGGGACTTGAGGTGGCGGGCGCCGACCCGGTCCATCACCACATGGCCATGCCCTTCGAGGAGCGACATCAACGCCTGCACCTTGTCAACCACCGCGTTCTGGGCGGGAGAGGCGAAGAGGCCGAAAAGACCCCGTTCGTCGACCACCGGGAGCCCCGACGAGCGGCGGTCCCCAATCTCGGTGAACACCCGCGACCACCGGCCGGGCTCGGGACTCGATTGGTCGACGAGTTCGGTCACCAACGACATGAAATAGTCACGCAGCCAGGGGACCCCCTGAAACTGGGCTCGGTGGGTCAACTCATGGAGAGCGACCCAGAACCTGAAGTCGGAGGGGCTGAAGTGGTGTTTCCGCTCCATCTGGAGGATGTTTGCCCCGACATAGGCAACGGTGTCACCGGTCTCGCCGCTGGGCAGGACCAACTCGTACTGACCGAGCACCCTTCGAGAGAGCAGAGCGAGGATGGCCGACATCTCCCCCTGGACCAGGCTGTTGGCCAGGGCAGGGCTGCGGCCGGCTCGTGCCAGCCTTTCCTCCATCTGGCGGCGGGCCGGCTCCACCATGTGAGAGAAGGCTGCGGTGTTCCGGTCCACCCACTCCCCACGGCTCACGATCAACGTCTCCGGCCGCCCAGGAAGCTCGAGACCGGTCGCCTCAGGGACCAGCACCGAGACTCGGGTGGTGATCTCCGACATGGCTTCGTCCAGGGCACCGAGGTGGTAGGTGTCGGCCAGGGGGTAGGTACCGGCGATCCTGGCGACGATGCGGCCCTGACCGGGCCGGGTGGGATTCACTCGACTATTCGATACCGCTTCCGCACCACATTGGTGAAGTAGCGGACCGAGGTGATGAGGATGATCACCGCGGCCAGCACCAACCCGGTGGGGATCAGAAAGCGGTATGTCCAGTCGGCAGTCGTCGGAATCGTCGTGGGAGGCTCCAGTGGCACCGCCGGAGCGATCTGCTCCTCGACCGTGGTGGTGGTCGTCGACCCTTCCTCTTCCTGTGCCAGGGCGGGCAGAGCAAACATCGCGGCGACGACCGCAAGGACGGCGAGGGATGTGATCCGTCCTCTCTTTCGACCAGCGCTTTTCATCTGAGCGAGCCTAGTTGAGCACTTTTGACTCTCGTTCTCATGTCCATCGGCTACCGCACCGGCTCCGGCCTCGGCCGGAGTGAAGATCCCACTGGTCGTCCGCAGCGACGGAGCAGTCGGAGGCGCGAGAAGACATTGCGGGACCCGGCATCATCATGAGGGGGCCCCTGACTCTTCTCAACCTCTCGCCGCTGCAGCCAGAGGTTTGGTCTCTACGGGATCGACGGGGACACCATCAACCAACGTGACGGTTCGCCCGGGTGTCGCCGGGACACGTTCCCCGGGGAGCATCAGCCCAGTGAGGTTCACCGGGTCGGTGGCGCTGATGGTGACCGCCAAGCCGTCCAATGGCTCCTTCCGTACCCGACGCAGCTCGGACACCGCCTCGGGGAGGGCGTACTGCTCGCCCACCACCCCGTGGACGAAACGCCCGCCACGAACCACTCCTCGGGCCTCCATCCTTCGAAGAGCCCTGAGAACCAGCCGCCAGGGGATGGTCATGCTCTCTTGCGCCCAGAGATCTCGGAAGACCACCCCGTAACGGTCGAGGAGGAGCACCCCGACCTCTTCGGCCAGCTCCTCCTCGTCAAAAGAACCCCGGGACGGTGTCTCGACCCGCGACCATCTACCCGGGGGCCCGCCTCCGGCAAACAGACCGCCCCGCAGATAGTTGGAGGAGTGACGGGACCGGCCTCGTTGCCGGTTTCGTCGACGACCTGCCAACTCGCGCAGCCCCTGAAAGCCATCGGAGGTGACCATGCCGGCGGCGATCAGCTCCCGGAGCCCCTGCTCGACGTCGGTCATGATCCTCCCCGTGCCGGTCACCACCTCGTCGAAGAACAAGGCGCCTCGGTCGCCGAGGAGCTGGAGGATCTCGGCGGCGGCGCCGGAGGAGGGTTCCTCGATCGCTCCTCCCAGATACCAACGGGTGGCGGCGAGCTGGACGCCCAGGCCGATCCGGTCGGTCAGTGTCACCGGCGTCGCCCGGGTCGCCCCCGCCGTGGGTCGGGCAGGCGCGCCGCCGGTGCCGACACGTCTCGGGGTGAGACGGGCCCAGGCGACCTCGCCGGCAAGGCAGAGCTCGTCCAGCCAGCTCGGCTGGTAGTCGACCATTCGGGCTGACAGCAGCTCCGACTCCCAAACCCCGGCCGGCGCCTCGAATCCACGGAGCCGTCGTATCACCTGACGGAGACCGCCCCTCCCTTGTCCCCGGTGATCGATGTGAAGACCCTGCCAGCGGACCAGGAAGCGCATGAAATCCTGTTTGCTCACCGGGTCGATCTCTCGTCGGAGGGTGTCGAGTGTGTACCGGTGGATGCGAGCCAGGAGACGGCGGTCGCAAAACTCGTCGGTCTCGACCCCAGGGCTGAAACGCCCCCGGAGCACAAAACCCTTCGCCTCCAGCTGGCGAAGCCCTCGATCGACGTCGACGGCGTCTAGCCCGACACGGTCGGCGAGTCGGGCCGCACTGACCACGCCGCAGGTCTCGGTATGGCCCCTGAGCACCTGCGCCCTCGCCTCCTCGCGACCGTCGACCTCGATGGCCACCCCTTCGGGCAGGATCAGGTCGGGGAAGTCGGCTGCGGGAAAGAGCAGTCTCACCACCTCGATGCTCTCGGCGGCGAACCAGACACGAACATCGTCGGCCACGGCGACACCGGCTCGGCCCGAACCTTCCAAGACGCTGAGATGGTCGATCCAATCGGCAACAACCTCTTCGACCACCGCACCCAGCCCGAGCAGGGCATCGTGAGTCTCCTCGGCGTCCCGAGGCTGGGGCCAGGCCTCTTCGGCGACGCGGGAGATGGCGACAGCAGCGAGAGCCGCCAGGTCACGAGCGCTCTCGGGAAGACCATGGCGAAGCCGCACCGCCCTGGTCCGGCGCTCCTCCAAGGGAGCGTCATCGAGGAAGGTGTAGGGACGGCCGGAAACGATCTCATGGGCCATCGGCGAAGGCTCGGTGGTGTCCCGGGCGTGGTAGCGGATCTCGCCTTGTTCCACCTTCTCCAGGACGCCTCGAAGACCGGCAACGTCCATCGCCTCGAAGAGGCAGTCATGCATGGTCTGATGCATGAGGGGATGGTCGGGCAGGCTCAGGGGCTCGTCCATGTGCTCCTGGCACCCCACCTGGTCGGGAAAGACCGCCGCCATCAGGTCGTCGGCACGAAGCCGTTGCAGGAAAGGCGGCACCCGACGGCCGCCACGCTGTCGGGGCACGGCCAGGGCCCTGGTCAAGTTCCAGCGCCAGCGTGTAGGGAACAGCGGGATGTAGAAAACCGATTTGTGCACCGACATCTCCACATTCGCCGGATTCACCCAACCGAAGGCTTCGTCGAGGGGCCAGGAGTGCTGCGGCCCCGAGGAGAGGAGGATGGCGTCGTCGTTGGCCGACGCCTGCAGCTCGAAGTCAAAGGCGGTGCAGAAGCGTTTTCGCAAGGCGAGGCCCCAGGCCCGATTGATCCGCTGACCAAACGGTGCATGGACCACGAGTTGCATCCCGCCCGAGTCGTCGAAGAACCTCTCGAAGACCACGTCTTGATGGGAGGGGACCACACCGAGACCGTCCCTGGTTGCCCGGATGTAGTCGATGATCTGGTCGGCGCCGAGATCGGTGAGGGAGCACTCCTCGACCAGTCTCTGCCGGAGGGTTACCGAGTCTTCGAGCCCTGCGGCCACATCGCGTCGTAACCGGCCGACCTCTTCGGACAACTCCAGAGTCCGTCCCGGCGCCTCCCCCAGCCAGAAGGGAATTGTCGGGGCGGCACCCCGGGCGTCGGCCACGCGAACCGTCGACTGTTCGACCCTGGTTATCCGCCACGAGGTCGAACCGAGGAGGAAGATGTCGCCGGCGGCCGACTCGATGGCGAAGTCCTCGTTGACCGTTCCTACCAGGGTTCCCTCCGGCTCACTCACCACGCGGTAGTCGCCCAATTCGGGGATGGTCCCACCGTTCTGTATGGCGGCAAGCCGCGCCGCCCGCCGGGGGCGGAGCACCCGGTTGATCCCGTCCCGGTGGACCAGAGGAGCGGATCGGCCCGCTCCCTCGCCGATCCCCCGAGACACCATCTCCACTATCTCGTCGTAGTCCTGCCTGGACAGGCCGGCATACGGAGTGGCAGTGCGAAACAGGTCGAAAAGGTCGTCTTCGCACCACTCATCGGCAGAGACCTCGGCAACGATCTGCTGGGCGAGGACATCGAGATGCCCGGTCATCGGCTGGATCTGATCGAGATCACCCCGCCGTACCGCCCGGACCAGGGCGGCGCACTCGACCAGCTGGTCGCGGGTCGTCGGGAACAGCCGTCCGTGGGGGCGCAGACCCAGGGCGTGACCCGACCGCCCCACCCTCTGGAGAAAGGTGGCGATGCTCCCCGGCGAACCGACCTGACAGACCAGGTCGATGTCGCCGATATCGATCCCCAACTCGAGAGAAGCGGTCGCCACCAGCGCCTTGAGGTCACCCGACTTGAGACGCTGCTCCACCTTGAGACGCCGCTCTCTCGACAGCGAGCCGTGATGGGAGGCCACGGCGTCATCGCCGAGCAGCTGGGTGAGGTGGTGGGCGACCCGTTCGCAGAGGTTGCGTGTGTTGACGAAGACCAGGGTGGTGTTGTGACCGGCGACCAACTCTCCGAGCCGTCGGTAGATGTCCTCCCACTGCTCCCGCGGTGCCACCGCCTCCAGATCCGAAGGAGGGACCTCAACCGCCAACTCGAGATCGCGCTGATGCCCGAGGTCGACAATGCGACATGGCCGACCCGTTCCCACCAGGAAAGCGGCGATCGCCTCGATCGGCTTCTGCGTTGCCGAAAGGCCGATCCGGCGGGGTCGGGGGTTGCCCTCTGCGGCGATGACGTTGTCGAGCCGGGCCAGAGTCAGGCTGAGATGGCTACCCCGGCGGTTCCCGGCCAGGGCATGGATCTCGTCGACGATCACAGTGGAAGCCCACCGCAGAATGGAACGGCTCCGACTTGCAGTCGCCATGAGGTAGAGGGATTCGGGAGTGGTGACCAGGATGTGCGGGGGGTTGCGCACCATCCCTTGCCGCTCGGCCTGAGGAGTGTCCCCGGTTCGCAATCCCACTCTGATCTCGGGAAAGTCCAGGCCGAGCTCGGCGGCGATTTCACCCATCTCGAGAAGCGGCTCTTCGAGATTCCGGGCGATGTCATTGCTCAGAGCCTTGAGTGGCGACACGTAGACGATCCCGGTGTGATCGGGGATGCCTCCGGACTCCGACTGGCGAATCAGCTGGTCGATGCCGACCAAGAAAGCCGCCAGGGTCTTACCCGATCCGGTGGCCGCGGCGATGAGGACGTCCTGCCCGGAAGCGATCGACGTCCAGCCCTGATCCTGGGCATCGGTGGGTCGGGTGAATCGCCTCTGGAACCAGGTGCGTACCACCGGGTGGAAGCCGTCGAGAGCGAAGGGTGCCGCCATTTAGCCCAACCGTAGCCCCTGGCGGAGACAGACTTCAGGGGGCGTCGGTACCGGGCAGGTATTCGACGGTGAGGGCAGCTTTCAGCCTGGCGACGAACACCTCAGGGACCTCCTCGTCGAGTCGTTCCCGGATGACCTCACGGAGCCGTCTCTCGAAATCGAAGGGCCGGTCACAGCCCTGACAAGCCTGGAGATGGCTCTTGACCTTCTCCGCGTCGATTCGACCGAGCTCGGCGTCTATGTACTTGTAGAGATTGGCCAATGCGTCGTCGCAGTCTCGGCTCATGGTCTCTCAGCGTCGTCAGGGAGCAGTCCACGCTGCCCCGCAAACTCCCACAACCTCTTCTGCATCGCCTTTCTTCCCCTGTGTAGCCGCGACATCACTGTCCCGATCGGGATGTCGAGGATCTCGGCGATCTCCTTGTAGGAGAAACCTTCGA
>CAYZKF010000065.1:0-8365 GCA_964479135.1 uncultured Acidimicrobiaceae bacterium | reverse complement strand
GCCGATAGGCCATCCTCCCCGCCCGGTCCTGGGATACCCCGACCAAACGACCGGGAAGTGCCCGGACATGCTCCTGGCGACAAGCGATGAACCCGGCGTGGGGGCCTCCGAATCCCATGGGGACCCCGAACCGCTGGGACGACCCCACGGCGATGTCCGCACCCCACTCTCCCGGTGGGGCCAGGAGAGTGAGGGCGAGGAGATCGGTGGTCACGATGGCCAACCCCCCGGCCTCTTTGAATCTGGCGATGGTGTCGCGATGGTCGGTCAACGCCCCCGACGAGCCCGGGTAGGCGCACAAGACCCCAAAGGCCAGTTCGGGGTCGGCCCCCGGTCCCAGTTCTCTGACCTCGACTCCCACTGCCCTGGCCCGGGTCCTGATCACCTCCACGGTGGGGAGATGACAATCCGGATCGACATAGAAGATGGCCCGATCCCCGCGGGAGAGGCGACGAGCCATCGCCATGGCCTCGGCCGCGGCCGTGGGCTCGTCGAGCAGCGAGGCGTTGGCCAGGTCGAGCCCGGTCAAGTCGGCGACCATGGTCTGGAAGTTGAGAAGGGCCTCGAGACGGCCCTGGGAGATCTCTGGTTGATACGGGGTGTATGCGGTGTACCAGGCGGGGTTCTCGAGCACGTTGCGTTGGATCACCGCCGGGGTGTGGGTGTCGTGATAGCCGAGCCCGATCAACGCTCGATGCACTTGATTTCTCGACGCCATCCCCTCGAGGTGGGCGAGCACCTCAGGTTCGCTCATCGCCTCGGCAAGATCGAGACCGGTGTCGTAGATCGATTCGGGGATCGTCGAGGTGACCAGGTCCTCCAGCGACGCCGCTCCCACCACGGCCAGCATCTTCTCGATGTCAGCGGGGCGCGGCCCGATATGGCGGTCTACGAATCGTGTGTGGTCGGGCTGGGGCATCGGGTCTCCATCTGGCTGTGTTGACCCTTCCCCGCTGTCGTCTCCTCCAGCGATGCCTCAGCCGGTCGGTCCAGTTCGCCTGAGAGTTTCCGGGAAGGTGTTGCCCCTTCGGCGCCTCATCCGAGGCTCTCCCGTCCGGCATCTGTGGCCAGGCCATGTTAGGCGGGTCGCCGCGGTCGCGAACCCCGTACCCCGAACCTCGTACTTCGTACTTCGTACTTTGTACTTCGAACCCCCGGGGAATCGTTCCTCGACTCCGCAGAGGGACAACCATCCGACGCGACCAGCCAACTCGCCTCGGGCCGCCGGTGTCGCGTAGAGGCCGCGGTCGAAATACGAAATACGAAGTACGACGAGGGAGCGCAGCGACCGAGTCAAACATTGAACCGGAACTCGACTACGTCGCCGGGTCGCATCACATATCCCTTCCCTTCGGATCGGATCAGGCCGGCTGCCCGTGCGGCTTGCCACGATCCCGCTCCGACCAGTCGATCGAAGTCGACCACCTCGGCGGCGATAAACCCTCTCTGGAAGTCGGTGTGGATCTCCCCGGCGGCCTCCGGTGCGGTCGCCCCCGACCTGATCGTCCACGCCCGGGCCGCCTTGGGTCCCGCGGTCAGAAAGCTCTGCAACCCGAGAACCCGGTAGGCAGACCTGATCACCCGGTTCAACCCGGGCTCTTCAAGCCCGGCAGCCTCGAGCATCTCCAGTTGGTCGGCCTGGGGCAATCCGGCGAGCTCCGCCTCGAACTCGGCGTCGAGGAACATCGCCTCCGCCGGAGCCACCAGTGCCGCCAGCCGCTCTCGACGTTGGGGGTCGTCGAGAAGATCGTGGTCGGAGTTGAAGACATAGATGATGGGCTTGGCAGTGAGGAGTTGGAGGTCGGCGAACTCGGAGGCCCGGCTCATCAGAGGCGGCTCGGAGCTGATCATCCGCCCTTCGGAGAGCACCCGACGAAGCTGGTGCAACTGCGCCACCTCAGCCTGCAGTTGCCGGTCGACCGTGGCCTCCTTCTCCCGCTTGGAGAGGCGACGGTCGACGGTGTCGAGATCGGCGAGGGCCAACTCGGTCTCCACGGTCTCGATGTCCCTGAGGGGATCGACCTCCGACTCGACATGGCTGACCTCGGTGGACGTGAAGGCGCGGACCACATGGCAGATGGCATTGACATCCCGGATGTTGCCGAGGAACTGATTGCCCAGGCCTTCCCCTTTGCTCGCACCCCGTACCAGACCGGCGATGTCGACGAACTGCACCGTGGCCGGTATCTGCCTCTCAGAGGAGAAGATCCCGGCCAGGATGTCGAGGCGGGGGTCGGGGATGGGGACGACACCCACATTGGGGTTGATGGTGGCGAACGGATAATTGGCTGCCAGGGCCCCCGCTCTGGTGAGGGCGTTGAACAGAGTCGACTTGCCCACATTGGGGAGTCCCACGATGCCGATGGAGAGATTCATCCGGCCGGGACATTAGGAACCACGGCGAGATAGCCCGGGGTAGCACCCCGACCAAGCGCTAGCGTGCCGGCCATGGACAAGGTGGCGGTGATCGGTGCCGGATCGTGGGGTACCACCATGGCCGCCCTGGCCGGCACATCGATCCCGACATCCCTATACGCTCGACGACCCGAATTGGCAGAGGCGATGGTGACCACCGGGACCAACCCGCAGTACCTGCCCGACACCACCCTGCCCCCTCTGGTGACACCAACCGGTTCCGCCGAGGAGGCGTTGTCCGGGGCCGGTGTGGTGGTGGTGGCCGTCCCCTCCCACGGGTTCCGGGATCTGTTCCGCCCTCTGGCCCCGATGATTCCCCAACATGTCCCGGTGATCTCGCTGACCAAGGGGATCGAGCAGGAAACCCTGGCCACGATGACCCGGGTGATCGTCGAAGAGTCCGCCGATCACGACCCTTCCATGGTGGGGGTTCTCACCGGGCCCAACCTCGCCGCCGAAGTCGCCGCCGGTCAACCGGCGGCGGCTGTGGTCGCGGTCGAGAGCAACCAGGCGGCTGAGGCGGTGCAGGGGGTTTTCATGGGCCCGACATTCCGGGTCTACACCAACGATGACGTCATCGGCTGTGAGCTCGGCGGTGCCCTGAAGAACGTGATGGCCATCGCCGCCGGGATGTCGGACGGGCTTGGCTTCGGTGACAACACCAAGGCGACCCTGATTACCCGGGCCCTGGCGGAGATCACCCGTCTCGGGGTCAGCCTCGGCGGCCGGCCTTCCACATTTGCCGGGCTGGCCGGGATGGGAGATCTGATCGCCACCTGCAACTCGGAGAAGAGCCGGAACCACCGAGTGGGCTTCGCCCTTGCCCAAGGTCGGTCCCTCGACGAGATCGTCGCCGAGATGAAAATGGTCGCCGAAGGGGTCAAGACCACGTCCAGCGCCCTCGGTTTGGCCGCCCGGGTCGGCGTGGAGATGCCCATCGCCGAACACGTCGACATGGTCCTCCACAAGGGAGTTCACCCCCGCGATGCCGTCCTCAGCCTGATGACCCGTCAGGCGAAGCCGGAACTCTGAACGGACTATTCGACGGCGCGGCGGTGTTGCCCCTCATCTGATGACGACGTCACGTCTCCCCAAGACCGCCCACGGCACCAACCGCGCCGCCTTCTCCACAGTTGATTGGACCCTGTTCATCACCCTTGGGGCGATCTGGGGCTCGTCGTTCCTGCTGATGGCGATCGGGCTCGATTCGTTCCACCCGGGCTTGGTCAGCCTGATCCGGGTGACCGCCGCCTCGGCGTTCCTGATGGCCATCCCCAGGGTTCGGCGGAGCAGAATCGACTCCCAGGACCGGGGGCGTATCGCCCTCATCGGGCTGACCTGGGTTGCCCTCCCCTTCACTCTCTTCCCCATCGCCCAGCAGTGGATCGCTTCGGGGGTGGCGGGGATGCTCAACGGGACCACACCCATCTTCACCGCCGTCCTCGCCACCTTCCTCCTCCGAAGTCTCCCATCCCGGATCCAACGGATCGGTCTGATCCTGGGGCTGGCCGGTGTCGTCCTCATAGCCATGCCATCGGCACGGGCCGGTTCCACCGAGGCGATTGGTGTGCTTCTCGGTCTCGGGGCTGCGGCCTGTTACGCGGTGTCGATAAACCTGGCGGTCCCGCTCTTGCAACGTTACGGGTCGCTTTCGGTGATGAGCAGGGTGGTTTGGATGGCCACCCCGATGATGATCCCCTTCGGTTTGTACGCCCTCCCCCGGTCGTCGTTTTCGGTGTCTTCGCTTCTCGCCACACTGGCGGTCGGTGTCCTCGGCACCGGTGTGGCATTCCTCCTGGCCGGTCGTCTGGCAGGCAGGGTCGGCGCCACCCGTTCCGCTTTCGTCGCCTACGTCATCCCGGTGGTGGCGTTGATCCTCGGGATCGTGTTCCGTAGCGAGCAGATCAGCAAGGTCTCGGTGGTCGGCGTCGCCCTGGTCATCTCCGGGGCGATCCTCGCCTCCCGTCGCGAGCTCCGCACTCCCCTCTCAGCTTGAGGGCCTAGCGACGGGCACACTGGCCGAGCGGAGGGCACGGATCGACATCTCCCTGTCCCCGAGCCGGTGTCGGAGCTCGCGCTCCAGACCCCCGATCGGGTAGAGGTTTTGTGGTGCCCGGGGATCCTTGTGGGGGGAGGAAGCGAATCGGGGCAAGGTGGCACTCACCTTGGAGGCCGCCCGGGCGGCGTCGGCCGCCGACTGGTCCGCGCTCACCTCACATCTGACCAGACCACCCGCCGGACCGGGCGCCGAGGCGAGACGCAGATACCAGGAGAATCGGCTCCACGTCGTGGTGGTCAGAAACAGGGGGGTTCGTTGCCCTACCGGAAGGGATATCAGGACCGGCCGCAATTCGACGGGAAGGTACTGCACCTTGTGACTCTTGATGTAGCCGACGGCATCGGGGATCTCCCTGACATGGGACAGGGGGCCGTCAACCACCACGATCTCGGCATCACCGGCCCGCCGGGCGACTCCCGCCTCGAGATCACCCAATCGTTGTTGTATCCCCAACCATAACTCTTCCGAGGTGGAGCCTTTGGTGGCCCGGACCCGGTAGGTACCTACCTTGGTCTCGATGTCCTCGGCGGTGGTGGAGGTGAACAGCCCGCGGTCTACCTCGGCGACCTCGAGGGTGGCACGCTCCCGACATCGGACCGCCCCGGCCGCATAGGTGGCGGCCAGGGAGAAGGCGGGGAAGTCGGGGGGTTGCTCGATCCACAATGTGGCGTCGATGCGACGAACCCCGTCGACGAAGAGCACGTCAGTGGCCCCGTCCACCTCGGGTGTCAACGGCCGCCACTGATCGGCGGGGACCTCGACGGAGACATCGACATGGTCGCTGGCGTCAATCTGCTCGGAATCGGAAGGAGCCCCGTAGTCGGAGTCCCAAGCTTCGACGGTGTACCTCAAGTCAACTCGCTTACGGTCGAGCCCTTGGGGCCCCTGGTCACCTCGAAACGGACCGTGGCCCGCTCGGCCAACTCCTTGACATGGCTTATCACTCCGACCATGAGACCCCGGTTCCGGGCCAGCTCCTCGAGGACCGAAGCCGCGGTGTCGAGGGTCTCGTCGTCGAGGGTGCCGAACCCTTCGTCGAGGATGACGGCGTCGAGTCGGGCATCACCTTCCGAGGCGTGGGTCTCGGCGAGGGAGAGCGCCAGGGCCAGGGAGACCAGGAAGGTCTCGCCTCCCGACAGGGTCGACACCGGTCGGACCTGGTCGGCGTTGCGATGGTCGACGATGGAGAAGGCTCCGTCTTCGGAGTGGAGCGAATAACCCCGGTCGGAGAGCTCGGCGAGGAGCCCGTTGGCCCCGGCTACCAGGGCCTCGAGTGCCCCGGCCATGATCCACTGTTCGAACCGACCGGCCCGCAGATGGTCGGCGAGCGACTTGGCCACCGAGGCGGCGACTGCCCCCTCCTCGATCGCGGCGTCCAGGGATTCGACCTCGTCGAGGGCCCGCCGTTGACCGGCGAGAGTGTTGCGGGCCCGCTCGGTCTCGGCGGCAAGCGCAGCCTGGAACGAGTCTGCGGCAGCCAGTCCCACCGTGTCCAGCCGGGCGATGAGGTCGGATCTGGACCTTTCGAGAGTCGCTCTTATCTCGACACTCCTCTCCACCGCTCC
This sequence comes from uncultured Acidimicrobiaceae bacterium, assembly GCA_964479135.1. Lineage (GTDB taxonomy): Bacteria > Actinomycetota > Acidimicrobiia > Spongiisociales > ZC4RG35 > ZC4RG35. The sequence continues at coordinate 2,326 of CAYZKF010000065.1, read as the reverse complement.
GGTGTGCTCGGAAAGCACTGTGGTCAAGGTTTCGTCTCTCCAGGCGAGGAGTTCCTTCCATTCGACGACCACGTCGTCGCTCTCCGAGATCGGCGGCCCGAGATCAGCGACCGTCTGTTGGGCCGCTCGGAGCAGTTTGCTCATCTGACGCTGGTCGGACGCCAGGTCCTCATAGCCGCGTTTCGCCGACTCGAGGGCGGATTCGACCTTCTCCGTCTCAGCCCTGGCCTCGACCAGCTCCGCCCTCAGCTCGGTATGCCTGGCTTCCAGTTGTTCCAGCTCCTCGCGATCCGAGATACCGGTGAGGTGCCCGATCAGCTCATCTTTTCGGACCATCAGATCGGCATGGGTGGTCTCCAGACCGGTGGCAGCCGCCCGCGCCTCGGTCATGGCAGCCTCGGCCTCGCCGAGTCGGGCGGCGACGGTCACCAGCTGGTCTTCGACCTCTCTCATCCCTGAGGGGGCTGACACTTCGGGCAGAGCGGTGACCTCCTGGTGACAGACCGGGCAGGTGTCGCCGGCGGTGAGCGTTTCGGCCAGAGCATGTGCGGAGTGGGACATCCGAAGGGCATCACGATCTTGGCGAAGCCTGTCGTGCTCCTCTCTGGCCTCCGCCCAGCTCGTCTCAGCGGTGGCCAGGTGGGTCCTGACGTTCTCCAGGTCGATCTCGGCGATCCGGGCCTCCACCTCTTGGAGGGTCTTGTGGTTGGCCAGGTGCCGAGCGATCGACTCCGGCTCGGGGAGGGCCGCCATCTCCGTCTCGATGGCCTTGACCCTTTCTATCGACTCCTTGACGGCATCTTCGGATTCGCCGACCCGAGCGAGAGCTTCGCCGACCATCCCGGCAAGCTCTTCGAGACGGTCGGGGGCTTTGAGGCATTCCAGCCGGGCCACACTCTCACCAAGCCGGTTGACATCGGCCTCGGCGGCATCGCCCTCCTTTTCCAGGGCCACCATGCCACGCTCCGCTTCGGCGACGATTCTCTCCAGGGACTCCAGCTTCTCCAGCCGTGTCCTCAGGGAGTCCATGGTATCGGGGGTGGGGACCTCGATCTGATCCAGCTTGTGCCGGGCGTTCTCCACCAGAGCCTCCGCCACCGCCTGGCGATTGGTGGCCAACTGGCGCACCTTTCCATAGACATCGAGTCCGAGCAGCCCTCGTAGCAGGCTCTGACGCTCCCCGGAGGTGGCGTTGAGGAACCGGGCGAACTCGCCTTGGGGCAGGACCACCGTCCTGGTGAAGTCGTCGAACCCCAGGTTGAGCAGGTCCTCGACGGCCCGGGTCACATTGTCGGCTCCTGAGCTGAGCACCCGGTCGCCATGTTGGAGACGGGCCTCCTTGACACTGGCGCCCCCACTGCCACCTCGCTGGGCGAGACGGACCGCGGTGTAAACCTCCCCGTCGACCTCGAAGTCGAGGCGGACTCGTGCCCGGTCGGCGCCTGACGAGATCACCGGCGCCACCGCACGAGCCCCCAATCGGGGGATCCGGCCGTACAAGGCGAAGATCATGGCGTCGATCAGGCTCGACTTGCCCGACCCGGTCGCCCCGGTGAGGGAGAAGAAGGCGACGTCGGACTCGGCCAATTTGCGCAGGTCGACGTCCACCTTGGACCGGTAGACGGAAAACCCCTCCAATTCGAGATAGATCGGTCTCATGCATCCACCTCCGCCAGCAACTCGGCAAAGAGGTCTTCGACCGCTTGGTCCTCGAACCCGGTCTCGGTCAGATAGCGGTGGAAGGCGTCGCGGGGATTCAGACGTTGGCGTGGTTCCGACGATCCCGGAGAGGACGCCCCCGGCGAGGTCAGGATGACGTCGACGGCGTCGGGCAGAGCCGCCCTCACCTCGTCGGCCAGACCGACTCTCGCCGTTTCGGTGAGCACCACCTTGACATAAGCGTCGCCGATGTCGCCCGCCCGGGTGAGGACCTCGTCGAGGGTGCCTTGCACCGTGACCAGCCTCCGACCCGAGGTCACCGGGATCTCGGTGACCCGGGAAGGCTGACCGGGATTCGCCTCCACCACCAAGACGCCTTTCCGGTCGTCGACTTCGCCGAAGTCGAGTTGCATCGGGGAGCCCGAGTACCACACCGCCCCGGGGTGAGGCACCCTCTGCTGACGATGGAGGTGGCCCAGGGCCACATAAGACAGGTAGCCGGGGAACATCGATGCCGGCACCGCATAGCCGAAGATGTGCGCCTCGCGTTCGCCACCGCCCGAGGTGGCGCCATACACGGTGAGATGACCGGTCAAGACGTTGACGGTGTCGGGCCCCATCCCCTCGGTGAGCCTCTCCACCACCCGACGCATCCGCTCTTCGTATT
>CAYZKF010000064.1:7015-8606 GCA_964479135.1 uncultured Acidimicrobiaceae bacterium | reverse complement strand
TCTTCATGGTCGAAGTCTTGCCGGCTCCGTTGGGGCCGAGGAACCCGAAGGCCTCACCCTGGTATCGAAGTCGATGGCGTCGACCGCGGTGAAGTCACCGAATCTCTTGGTGAGGCCGCGGGCCTCGACGAGGTTATCTTCCATTGCTCCGTTGAAGGTAGTGGCGCCGGGTGACAAGTCCGGATGTGACGCCGCGGTCTACTCGATCCCGTCCACCAGCACCACCGATTCGGTGCCCTTGCGACCCCCGAAGTGCCTCGGCTTGGCGTCGGCGATCGGGTAGCCCAGTGCCACCGCATACTTGGCGACCCGACCTTCGGGGAGACCGAGGTATGCCCTGGCGTCCTCATCCCGATGGAGGGTGATCGGGCAGCTGGCCACACCCTGGGTGGAGGCGGCGAGCACGATGTTCTGGGCGGCGCGGCCGATGTCGAACATATTGCCTCCCGGCTCTTTGACCAGGACGATGGTTGCCGCCGAGTCCCTCACCGGTTGGGTGAAGTCGCCATGCCCGGCCAGGCCCTGAAGACGGTCCGGAGCGGTCACCACCACGAACGACCAGTCCTGGCGGTTCTTCGAGCTTCCCGTCCAGCGAGCCGCTTCGATGATGGCGTCGAGATGCTCGGGCTCGATCGGCCGGTTCTCGTACTCGCGGATCGCCCTCTGGCTGATGATGGATCGGTAGACGTCGCTCATCGACCCGAGCTTAGGGGCGCGGGTAGAGGACGAGCTGGGTGCAGCGGAACAGGGCGAGGAGCTTTCCGGTGGCCTCTTCGGTCACCTCGACATCCCACACCTGGGTGGTCCGGCCCCCGTGAACCATGGTTCCCTCGGCGATCATCGACCCATCCAACAGCGTCCCCAGGAAATTGGTCTTCAACTCGATGGTGGTGAACCCGATGGCTCCCTCGGGGAGGTTCCCGACACATCCGTAACCGGCCGCGGTGTCGGCCACCGAAACCACCGATCCGGCGTGCATGAAGCCGTTGGGAGCCAGATGGTGCTGCCGGAGGCGGCATCGCATCTTCGCCTTGCCCTCGGCGATCTCGACGATCTCGATATTCATATGGCCGGGGAGGAGGTCTCTCCCCGCCTCGGTGAGTGCGGCCTCGATGGAGGCGAAATCGACTGGGTCCCGGACGGTCATGGCGGCAACTTACTTCCGATCCGATATGTTGTGGTCGACCGACCGCCACAGGAGCCCCGAACCTCATGCCCACACCGCACATCTCCGCCGAGAAAGGCGACTTCGCCCCTTCGATCCTCCTACCCGGAGACCCCCTTCGGGCGCGACACATCGCCGAGAACTTCCTCGACGATGCCCGCGAGGTGAACGCAGTGAGGAACATGCTGGGGTACACCGGGTCGTACCAGGGGACACCGGTCTCAGTGATGGGGACCGGGATGGGCATCCCCTCGGCGTCGATCTACGCCACCGAGTTGATCACCGAGTACGGGGTGGAACGGCTGGTCAGGGTGGGGTCTTGTGGCGGGATTCTCCCATCGGTGAAGATCCGCGACGTGATTCTCGCCATCGGGGCGTGCACCGACTCGGGGGTCAACCGGGTCCGGTATGGCAATTTCGACTTCG
>CAYZKF010000064.1:0-7005 GCA_964479135.1 uncultured Acidimicrobiaceae bacterium | reverse complement strand
CCGCCACCGCCGACTTCGCCCTGCTCCGCGCGGCCGCCGAAGCAGCAGAGGCCAAGGGAGTAGAGGTCAAAGTCGGGAATGTCCACTCCGCCGACCTCTTCTACACCCCCGACGCCAACGCCTTCGACCGGATGGAGGCCATGGGGGTGCTCGCCGTGGAAATGGAGGCCGCCGGACTCTACGGAGTCGCTGCCGAAAAGGGAGGACGTGCCCTGACCATCGCCACCGTGTCGGACCACGTCCGCACCGGGGAGGCGACCAGCTCCGAGGAGCGGCAACAGACCTTCGACGACATGGTCGAGATCGCCCTGGAGGCGGTCCGGAAGGATGCAGGCGCCTGAGGCGTTGAGCCGTCCGTGAATCTCAATCGCGCCATGGTGCGCCGGGGCGTCGGCGACGCCCTGCCCTTGTTCCTCACCGTCATCCCGTTCGCCCTCATCATCGGGTTGGCGATCACTGAAGCGGGGATACCACCCCTGATCGGCTGGTCGACCTCACCACTGATCTTCGGCGGCGCCGCCCAGTTGGTGCTGCTCACTCTGATCGGAACCGGCACCGCGATCCTGGCGGTGATCAGCGCCGCCCTGGTGATTCAGGCGCGTCACCTGATGTACTCGGCGGCTCTGGCCCCGGTGTTCCAGCGGCAACCCCGGTGGTTCCGGTGGCTGGCGCCGTACGCGCTAATCGACCAGATGTTCGCCCTCACCGTGGTCCGTGCCGGGGACGAACCGGTCGACTTCCGCAGCTACTACATCGGGGCAGCCTCGGTCTACATGCTCGGCTGGAACCTGACCACCGCCCTGGGCATGCTCATCGGCCCCCAGGTGCCGGAGAGTTGGCAGCTGGGCTTTGCCATCCCGCTGATCTTCATGGTGCTCCTGGTGCTGGGTATCGACCGCTGGCCCAAGGTGTTCGCGGCCCTGTCGGCGGGAGTCGCCACCTATGTGACCGCGGGTATGCCCAACAGGGTCGGTCTGATCATCGGGGGAGCGATTGGGATCACCGTCGGGTTCCTCTCCTCGAGGTTGAAGCGATGACCGAGTTTCTCGCCATCCTCGCCGTGGGGATCGGCACCTACTTCACCAGGTCGGTGTTCATCGTCGCCCTGGCGAAACGGCGGATCCCCCTGTCGGTGCTCTCGGCTCTCGACTTCGTGGCCCCATCGGTGATGGCAGCCCTGGTGGTGTCCCTGCTCATGGACGGCGAGGGCCGGATGGACGTCGGCCCCGCCGAGATCACCGCACTCGTCATCGGCGGGGCCACTGTCTTCAGGACGCGGAACCTGCTCCTCGCCGCCATCTTGGGGATGGCCGCCTTCTGGCTGGTCCGAGCCTTGGTTTAGCCGAAGAGCTGCTCGATCCAGCCTGTTTCCAAGGCGACGATCAGCACGGTCAACACCCACATCACCGGGTGGATCTCCCGCACCTTCCCGCTGATCGCCATCAGCACCGTGTGGGCCACGATGCCCAGAGCGATGCCGAAGGTGATCGAGAAGGTGAACGGCATGCCCAGGATCGCCAGGAATGCCGGGATCGCCATCCGGTAGTTGGACCAGTCGACCTTGACCGCACCGCTCATCATCATGGCGCCGATCACGATCAGCGCGGCCGAGGTGGCGACCGCCGGTATCGCTCCTGCCACCGGTGAGAACAGCATTCCCACCAGGAACAGGCCGGCGACCACCAGGCCGGTGAGACCGGTCCTGCCGCCTTCCTCGAGACCGGCCGCCGACTCGATGTAGGTGGTGGTGGTCGAGGTCCCCAACATTGCGCCGACCGTGGTGGCCGCACCGTCCGCGGAGAACGCAGCCCGCGGAGCGGCGATGTTGCCCTCCTCGTCGAGCATGCCGGCCTTTTCGGTCAGGCCGATCAGGGTGCCGGCGCTGTCGAAGAAGTCGACGAAGAGGAAGGTGAAGACCACGGCGATGGCGCCGAGGGCCAGGGCAGCACCGACGTCCATCTGGAGCAAGAGGTCTCCGGGCCAGGTGAAGCCAAAGATCCCGTTGAACCCTCCGAAGGCTTCACCGCCATACACCGGGACTTTGGCGAGGATGGCAATCACCGTGATGCCAATGATCCCGAGGAGGATGGCGCCTTTGACCCGCATGGCGAGGAGTGCGCCGGTCACCACTAGGCCCCCAAGGGCCAGCCAGGGGGTCACCGTGGTGAAATCGCCGATGGTGACCAGGGTGTCCGGTGGACCGACCTGGACGAGGCCGCCTCCCTGGAAGCCGATGAAGGCGAGGAATGCGCCGATACCGGCGGTTATGGCGTGCTTCAGGTAGAGAGGGATGGCGTCGAGGATCCACTTCCTGACGCCGGTGAGGGCGATGATCAGGAAGAGGATGCCGGAGACGAACACCGCTCCCAGCGCCGTCTGCCAGGGGATACCCAGCCCGAGCACCACTGTGAAGGTGAAGTAGGCGTTAAGTCCCATCCCCGGGGCCAAGGCGAAGGGCAGCTTCGCCCAGAGGGCCATCACCAGGGTGCCGAACGCCGCGGCGAGCGCGGTCACCGTCACCAGCTGGGGAATGAACTCCTCGCCGATGGCTATCGACAGGATCGAGGGGTTGACGAACAGGATGTAGGCCATCGCCAGGAAAGTGGTGATCCCGGCGCGCACCTCGGTGCCTACTGACGAACCCCGCTCCGTTATCTCGAAGTAACGGTCGAGGCCGCTGGATCCGCCGGTGCCGGCGGACGTGTCGGTCATAGCCATGCGGCTGTCTCCTCCCAATTGACTTGGTCCGGCAACTTAATCTCCCGGCATCGGGCGATGTCGGGTCAAGTGTCGGTGGATTCGACTCGCGCTACGGCGGACGTGTTACTCGTTTGATCGGCCCCTCTGCGAAGCAGGTCAGATGGCCCGCATTCTGTTGCCTCGGGGATTGTGCTCGACCTCGGCGAGGCCCAAGGCCTCGAGCACCGGGGGCACGTAGTTGCCCACCCTGCCACGGAGCCCCTTCTTCAAGCCGTACCACCCGCCGATCGGATTGTCTGCGGATCGCGCCCAGGCTTCGACGGTTCCCTCCTTGGCAGGCTTCTGCTCGTCGGCGTTGCCCAACTCGACCCAGTCACCACGTTCCAGCAGCATTGCGTGAAGGTCGTCGATGATCCGGAGGTCGTAGTGGAGGACAGTCTTCCCCACGGTGCACACCAGCAGCGGCGGGTCATGGGATTCGTCCTTGTGCATCAGGATCTGCGAGCCGAGACTCGGGGTCCACAGCACCCATGGGTCTTCGGAGGTCCCCGATCCGCTGAAGTCAGCCGGTGCCATCATGCTCCTTTGGTAACCGAACTGTTACGATAGTACCTCATGGCGCCGCCTGCAGATCCGTTCGCCGCGTTGGGTGACCCCAACAGACGGGCCATCGTCGAGATCCTCTCCGGGGGAGAGCACCCGGTCCAGGCGATCGCCGATCGACTCCCGATAAGCCGCCCCGCGGTGTCCCGACACCTGAGAGTGCTCAAGGCAGCCGGTCTGGTGGCCATCCGGACCCAAGGGACCAGCAATCTCTACCGGTTGGACGATGCCGGACCAGGCGAGATCGGGAGCTACATGGAAAGGGTCTGGGGCGAGGCAATCCCGCGGTTCAAGCTCTACGTCGAGAACACCTCTCTCGACCGATGACCGAGCCCATCGTCATCGAGTTCGAGGTGGCTGCCCCGGTCGAGACCGTCTTCGAGGCATGGACCGAGCGCTGCTCCTCGTGGTGGCCGGTCTCACACACGATGAGTGGTGATCAGCGCCCCGAGATCGTGGTCCAGCCCTTCGTCGGGGGGCGGATCTTCGAGCGATCCGAGACCGGGGAGGAGTTCGAGTGGGGTGAGGTGTTGGTCTGGGAGCCACCCTCCCGTCTGGAGTACTGGTGGCACATCTTCCTTGAGCGGGACCGGGCGACCCGAGTCAGCCTGGCCTTCATCGGGTCCGAGTCGGGGACGAAGGTCACCCTGGTCAACGACGGCTTCGAGGTGTTCGGCGACGGCGCCGCCGAGCGTGTCGGGCGGGTCGGGTCGGCGTGGGCGGTCATCACCGCGCGTCTCTCCGAGTCGCTCTAGTCGCTGGTACCGGTCGCGGCTGGAGTGGGATCTTCGGACACTTCCCGGATCCAGTGCAACCATTCGTCTTTCTGAAACGTGGTTCAGGTAATGGACCTCTCTGACGAGACGATCTACACCAAGCACAAAGATGACCTGATCCGGTATGCCACGGTGTTGGTCGGACCAGCCGACGCCGACGATGTTCTCTCGACGGTCGTTCTGAGAACGCTGGAGCTGCGATCCCTTGGGGATCTCGACGATGCTCGTGCCTACTTGTTTCGGGCGATCTTGAACGAGGCGAGGAACATGGCACGTCGTAGGACCACGGCTAACGCGTTACCGGTGCCGCCGGCCAAACCAGTCCAGCTTCCCGAGCCTGACTACGAGGTCGCGTCGGCCTTGCGCAAGCTGCCGCCTCGTCAGCTCGCCGCGGTTTATCTCGTCTATTGGGAGGACCAGACCATCCACGATGCGGCGATGACATTGGGGGTGTCCACCGGGACTCTCAAGCGATACCTGCATCTCGCCCGGAACAAGCTGAAAGGACTGATCGAGAATGGCTGACCATGACAAGGAGAGGATTCGACGAGGTCTGGCAGTCCTCATCGACGATGCGCCACTTGCGCCGGACTTCGACGACCTGACTACCACCCAGGTTCGTCCGCTAGAGACGGCCAGGCCCAAACCATTCGTGGCCGCAGGCTCGATCGCCGTCGCCGCTCTGGCGACTTTTATCGTGGGAGCGATCTGGCTTGGCCAATCCGGAGGGCAGGTGGCGGCGGACATTGCCGCAGCTCCGGCTGGTACGACGTTGGCCGACCTGGCCCCTGGGATCCTCCCGCGTATCCTGGTCGACATTCCGGGCTGGTCGGTTGTCTACGTCGCCTACTCAGAGGGCTCGACCGCCGACGGGGAGTATGTCGTCTCCGATCTCCGGTTCGGCAACGGAGAAGCGGTAGCCGAGCTTCGGATGAACTCGGGCGCCCGGGCCGACCTCGATGCTCTGATCGCCGATCGTGTCGGGGACGCCGATCGGCTTGCAGATCAAGCGATTTGGGACGCGACCGCCGTCGTTGTTGACCTCGGACAAGGGACGAGCTTCACCGCCATATGGGAGAGCAATGCGGTCGAATACGAGTTCGTCATTTATGACACCGACGAGCCCACATTCCGCACTCTCCTGGCGTCTTTGACCCAGGCCACCGAGGAAGCATGGATCGCCACCCTTCCTGACACAATCGTGACCGACAGGTCGGCGGCCGCAACCGAGTTCCTGGCCGACATCCCGTTGCCGCCCGGATTCGACATGACATCACTGGGAGAGGGCCCGGTCGAACATTGGTATCAGGTCGGAGCGGACGTCGTGGGAGGTGTGACTTGCGCGTGGATCGACCAGTGGGTCGCCGGGAAGGCTGTTGACGACGAATTGGCTATGCGCCGGGCGATAGATGCGATGGCGACGTCACGGGGATGGGGGATTCTCATCGAGATGTCAATGGAGGGCGACTTCAGCAACGCCGTCTGGGAGTACGCCGACGCCATCGCCGTCGACGGCACCATCGTCGCCGGCGAAGTCACCACGGTCGAAGCCACCTATCGACGAGCACTCGGCTGCAGTAGCTGAATCGGGATACCGTCGGCCTGGGCTCGGGACGGGACCAACTCCTCCCGGAGGCGACACCGAGCCCGGGTCGATCCCTCACTCCGATAGCGCCACGCGGGCGGCGGAGGTGGTCATCCCCTTCGGCCGATAACCCCGATCGGGTGAGCAGTCCGGGCGTGTCCGGGATCTTGACCAAGGATCCCGTCGGCCACCCCGGCTCGCATCTCGGTCCCGACTGTGGAGCGTCCGGTATCTGAGAGTGGCAGTGGAGGCCGCTTGCTCCGCCGGTCCTGGCCGGCGTCTAAGTCATGGCCTTGAGGCTGTCTCCTCACAATTGGGCTTGCTCGGGCAATCGGCTGAGCGACTCTGCCGTGCTCGGTCCGGTTGTCAGCATCCTCCGGTCCCTCCCCTCTGGTGGGTCGAGGAATGTTTCGTCGCTGGATGTGTGATGATCCGGGCGACTCGTTCCCTCGGAGAGCACGCTCAGTGTCATCAAATGTCTATTCCCGGTCGGCAGGATCGGCCCTGTACCCGGTGACCCTCTCGTTTCGCGACCGGGAACTGGAGACGCGCTACACCGACGAGCTGGCTGTGGCCACCCAGAGGCAGATCCGGTGGGCCACCCTCGCCTCGATGTTTCTCTGGGCATTGGCCGGCGTGGTTTACGCACGGTTCGTGTCCGATCCCCTCCCGGCCTATGCGGTGACCGGATCCCTGGTAGTCGCCAATTTGGTAGCCCTGGGGTTGATCACCCGCTACCACCGATACAACCAGCTCCAGGTCATCGTGGTGGTGTTCACCACCGTGGCGACGGTGGCCGGCGTCTGGTTGGCGATGACCGGTGACCGCTTTGCCCAGTACGGAGCGGTGGCGGTGATGGTGATCGCGGTCTTTGCCTTTGTCGTCCTTCAGCTCCGGTTCCTTGCCGCGGTGGTGGCCGCACCACTTTATGTCGCGGTGTTCGTGGCGTTCGCGGTGGTGTCGGGACTGGAGACGCCGGTGACCGTGGTGCAGTCGTTCCTGTTGGTCACTGCCATGGCCCCGGCGGTCTTCGGGGTGCGGGCGGTGGAGATATCGTCGCGGGACCGCTTCGCTCAACGCCTCCAGATCTCCGCCCTCCACGATGAAGTGGAGCGGCTGCTGCGCCGCTACCTCTCACCCAATGTGGCCGAGCTGGTGCTCGCCGACCCGACCACCTCGGACCTGGGCGGTGAGGTGGCCGAGGTCACCGTGCTCTTCGCCGATCTCCAGGGCTTCACCCCTTTGGCCCACGAGAAGGCACCGACCGCGGTGGCCGACATGCTCACTCGCTACTTCGAGGTGGTGGTGCCCACGGTGATCGACGAGGGAGGCTCGGTGGTC
>CAYZKF010000063.1:0-8859 GCA_964479135.1 uncultured Acidimicrobiaceae bacterium | reverse complement strand
GTCAGGCACACTTCTCTCCCCCGCCCCGGCTCCGACATCCAACTCAAGGAGCTGGCCGGGAGGATCGTCTCGACCAAGCTCGACCGAAGCAAACCCCTTTGGGAGTTGTGGGTGGTCGAGGGGATCGAAGGCGACCGGTTCGCCATCATCGCCAAGATCCACCACTGCATGATCGACGGAGCCTCCGGAGTCGACCTGACCACGATCCTGCTCAATGTGGCTCCCGACCCCAGCATCGAGGAGACTCCGGTCTGGGATCCTCGCCCGGCGCCGACACCAACCCAGCTGGCGGTTGCCGAGGCGGCAAAGCTGACCCGGCGCGCTATCGATCGGATCACCCATCTCGGCGAGACGTTGAAGGATGGGCGGTCGGTCACTGATCGCGCCCTGGACAAATCGTCGGCCGCTCTCAACTCGCTCAAGTCCGGTTGGCTGACCACGTCGGCGAGGACACCACTCAACCCCGACCTGGGTCCCAGCCGCCGCTTTGACTGGACCGATGTCCCCCTGGACAGTGTCAAGAGAATCAAGAACTCGATGGGTGGATCGGTCAACGACGTGGTGCTGGCGATAGCCGCGGGCGCCATCCGGGGATTTCTGATTGACAACAGGGGCTATGACCCCAGCATGACCGAGTTCCGGATCATGAACCCGGTTTCCACCCGAAGCGCCTCCCAGAAGGGCAAGCTGGGTAATCAGGTAGCCATGTGGCTGCTCGAGCTCCCCATCGGCGAGGCCGACCCCGCCAAGCGCTACCAGTTGATCGTCGAGCGCACCCTCGAACTCAAACGGAGCAATCACGCCCTCGGAGCGGCCACCCTGGTCGACTTGAGCTCGGGCACTCCAATCACCCTCCTCTCTTTGGCCAACCGTGTGGTCGGGCCCATGATCAGACCGTTCAACATGACCGTGACCAACATCCCCGGTCCTCAGTTCCCCATGTACCTGCTCGAGTCACAGATGATCGCCAACTACCCCATGGTCCCTCTGTGGGCACAACACGGTGTCGGTATCGCCCTGTTCTCCTACAACGGCCGGCTGCTCTGGGGCGTCCAGGCGGACTACGACACCTTCCCTGATTCGTCCGACTTCATCATCTCGATCCATCGGGCCACCGAGGAGTTGCTCGAACTGAGCGGGACAGCGCCCGGGAGCGAATGAGTTGACCGCTGCCGCCGCCCTGATCGGGGCGACCATCATCTCATTCTCGGCGATCTTCTACACCCTCTCCGGGGCGAGCGCGGTCACCGGTGGTTTCTTTCGGGTCGCCTTTGCCCTTCCCGTCCTGGCAGTGATCTGGTGGGTGCGCCGGGCCCAGGACCACCGGACCCCCAGGGATCGGTGGCTGGCCTTCGCCGCCGGGGTCGCCCTCGGTCTCGACATGTGGGTGTGGCACACCTCGATCGGGTACATCGGCGCTGGCCTGGCCACCCTCATCGCCAACGTCCAAGTGGTGCTGGTCGCCTTGGCGGCGTGGTTCTTCTTCGGCGACCGCCCTCGGCGGGTGGTCCTCTTCGCCATCCCGATCGTCCTGTTCGGAGTCTCCCTGGTCTCGGGACTGGGACAAGGCGACGCCTACGGCTCCGACCCGGTGCGAGGCACGGTCCTGGCGCTGCTCGCCGCCCTGTTCTATGCGGTGTTCATCCTCACCCTCAAATACGCCAACACGGTGCGGGCGCCAGCCGCCGGGCCGCTCACCGAGGTGACCGCTGGAGGGCTGATCACCATCGCGATAATCGGTCTGCTCGGCCCGGGAATCGACTTGACCTTGAGCTGGCCTTCGACCGGATGGCTGCTTGCACTGGCGCTGGGGCCCCAGGTGATGGCCTGGCTCCTCATCGGCTACGCCCTCCCCCGTCTCCCCGCAGCCGAAACGGCCACCATCGTCCTCCTCCAACCGGCTTTGACCATGGTGTGGGGGGCGATCATCTTCGTGGAAAGGCCTTCGCTGCTCCAGATAGCGGGTGCGGTTGTGGTCCTCGCCGGAGTCGGCCTGGTGGCGACGGCCAGTGCCCGGACGCGCTTCGTCCCAGCTGCGGTGTGACCCGGTCTCCAGGACGTCGGATCCCGGCACAGATCATCCTCGAGAGGTTTTGACCCGGATACGGGCTCCACTACCTCAACCGGCGACGACTACGACCAGGAGCCTCCCGGTGGGGCCGTCGACGATTGCGATTCCGGTGCGGTCGAAGGCGGGGTTCGACACCACGGCGGCGGTTTCCGAGGTGCTGATGATGGCGTCGAGTGCGGCCAGGGAGGTGCCGGCCAGGGCGAGGACGTCGGAGCATCTTGCCACCCGTACACCGCCGACCGACTCCGCCGTAGAAACACAGTCGAGGTGGCGAGTCAGCTCACCATTGAGATAGCTGTCCGCGGCACGACGTTCGGCGAGCCCTTCGAGACCGGTACTCACCTGGAGGGCGGACAGTCCCTCCCCGGCACGATGGCGGTTGACCTCCTCGAGGATCATCGCCGCCTCATCTCTCACCTGGCGGATCTCGTCGGGCTCGGCGCGGGGAATCTCGACCACCTGGCCGCCCACGGGGACGATCCGGTTGGTCCCGACCAACGACTGGATGGCGTAGAGAGTGGTGAGGGCGCTGTCACCGGCGAGACGATGGAACAGACGTTGGGGCATAGCCTCGGGGCCGGCGATGGCCTGGGCCACCACCGAGCCCTCGACCTGGCGGTCCCAACTGTCGGGCAGTGGAAGGACACGGGCGACATTGACAACGACGAGCAACAGTGCCACACCCCAGGCGAAGGCAACGGCACCACCACCAACCCGGTTGACCGTGGTCAGCCCGGGAAGTCTCATCACTTTGGTGAGAAAATGTGCCCCCACCGATAGAGCCGTCCCGAACAGAAGAAAAAGGACGATCCCGGCTCCGACCCTGGCGACCTCGGGGGTGGTGCCGAAACTCTGGGTGAGGAAGTCTCCCAGGGGGGCGCTGAGACGGAAGGCCACCCAGGTGCCCAGGACAAGTCCGACCAGACCCAACGCCTCCCTGACAAACCCGCGGATCCACCCCCGGACCATGAGCCCGGCGAGATAGAGACCGAGGATGAAGTCGAACATCCGGGACAAGGTACTTGGTACCCCGAGTCCTACCTTGCACCCCCGTACCCCGTACCCCGTACCAAGTACCAAGTAAGCGGATGCCTACAAGACCCTGATACGCATCCTCTTGTTCTCCCGGCCTTTCGACTCGGTCTTGACAACCTCGACCCGGCCTACCTCGAGAGTCGAGGCGACATGAGTGCCACCATCGGCCTGGCGGTCGAGCCCGACGATGTCGACCACCCGGATCTCGGTTACGTACTCCGGGATCAAGTTGACCTTGGTCCTGATCAGGTCGGGGTCCTCCAACGCCTCCGCACGGGCCATCTCGATGATCTCAGTCGGATAACCCATGACCAGCTCCTGGTTGAGACGATCCTCGACCAGGTGGCCGAACTCCACCGAGATCCCGTCGAGCTCGAAGTCCATGCGGGCCTCCCCCGGGGTCATGTTCCCCCCGGTCACCTTGGCTCCGAAGTCACGGAACACCACTCCCGACAGGGCATGGAGAGCGGTATGCGTCCTCATCGTGAGATACCGCCGCTCCCAGTCGATTACCCCGTTGACCGTGGTCCCCGGGTCGGGGAGATGAGACCCGGGCGCCACCTGGTGGAAGGGCGTCCCTCCCTTTCGGAAGGTGTCAAGCACTTCAACCGAACCCCCATCCCAGTTGATCACGCCGACATCGCCGGGTTGTCCCCCACCCCTGGCATAGAACACGGTACGGTCGAGGAAGATCCCTTCGGCTTCGACGGAGAGCACCCGCCCTTCGGCTGAGGACAGATAAGAGTCCTTCGGTGCCAGTTCCTCGGTTGGTCCGGTTGCCGCCACGGTCGCCTACCTCGGGGTCTCGCCGTCGGGGGTGAACATGGGGCCATGACCGGGGATGACGATGGTGGCGACGTCGAGGACCCGGGCACGGCCCTGGTGGAGGGCGTCTGGATCGGTGGCAAAAGGGTCCTCGGCGGGCTCGGTCGCCGTCCACCACAGATGAGTGAAGGCGACCACACCATCATCTTCTTCGACGATGGTGGTGATGTCCTGTGGGGTGTGGCCCGGGGTCTCCCAGAGGGTGACCCCGCGGGCGACGACGAAGCCCTCGGCGGCACGGGATGTCCACGTGTCGTCCCGGTAGGTTGCCCAATGGTCATGGACCGAGGCATTGGGGAAGAGGGCGATGTTCATGGTGTGGTCGGGATGATGGTGGGAGATGACGACATCGGTGACGTCTTCGGGTCGGTAGCCCAGGCCGGCGATGGGATCGAGGATCGCCCCACGGGCCCTGACCATGCCCGGGTCGATGACGATCAGGGCGTCATCCGCTTCGACCAGTGAGACCGACGAAGCAACGCCGTCACCGATGTATCCCACGCTGAGTAGATGGACACTGGGCATTGGGGCGAGTCTAGGAAGACCCCGTCAACCCGATGACGCCAACCGAATGAACCGCCAGGTCGTCGAGCACCAGCTCGACTTCACCGGTCTCGGTGTCCAGGACCAGGACCCCCGTCGGGGCAGCGGGGAACAACACGAACCCCGAGTCTGAGGACCAGGCGACCGGTGCTTTGCCCCCTGCCGCCACCTGCCAGTCATCCCGACTCGGATCGTCGAGACCGACCACGGCGATCCCAGCCGATGTGAGTAGGGCGGCCCGCGTCCCGTCGGGGGAGATCGCCCCGGCGACCACCGTTCCCGACGATCCTGCGGGAAGCTCGAGGACCTGGAGGGCACCATTCGCCTCGACCAGGACCACCCCGGTGTCGGTCAAGACGAGCAGACCGCGGATACCCGACCCGAGAACCAGCCCCTCGACGGTGGTCATGGGGGCTCCATAAGGGTCGAGGACGGCCACGTGACCCGGCTCGGTCAAACTGATCGCCCAACCCCAGGCGCCAAACGCCAGCTGTCCATCCGGTTGATGAGCGGTGCCAAGCTCGGCCACCAGTTCGGGTATGGGGAAGGATGTGGTCTTCCACAGACCCCATTTCCCTTCATGCAGTCGGGTGAACCCGACGGTGCCCTGGGCCGAGTCGTGCCAGGCCATGGCACCCACTCCGGAGGCCACCGGGTTGATGCCGGTGGGCCTCCCCATCGACAGGAGTGCGCCTTCGCCATCCGGAACGACCTGGGTCAGCGCCACCCAGATTCCGGAAACCTCCAGTTCGAGTGTGCTCCCAGGGGTTACGGGTAGTCGGCGGGTAGAGGGGCCAAGAGCCTGCGGCCAGAGCAGATGCTCGATGGTCCGGTCGGGAGTCTCGATGATGGCCACGATGGCGTCGGGGAAACCGGGGAGGGCCGTGGCGAGTCCGACCGGTCCGATCCGTTCCCCGAGGACCAGAGGGGTGTCGGGGTTGGCGGCCGTGGTGTCCAGTGTGGTGTTGACCACCGGACCAAAGAACACCGCTCCGGAGCCAAGTCCGACGGCGAAGGCAACCAGCATCCTGACCCAGGGTGTGGATCGCCGGGAGAGCCCGGAGCTATCGACGATCGCATCTTCAACGACCTGAACCTCACGGATCATGCCACCAACCGTACGCGGCGATCGCACCTATCGCGGCGGCCCCCCGCTTCCGGAACCGCTGGTGCTCGTGTCGTCCCCGACCGCGTCAGACCGGGGAGCGGGAGACTCGCCCTGCGGAGCCATGGCAGGAAGCTCCTGGGTGTCGAAGAGACGGGACTGCTGTGGCGGCTTGCGGGAAATGCGGGCGAGACGTTCCGGCGGATCGGTGATCTCGATCATTGCCTCGGACGCCTCCTTCCATGACTGGCCCAGCACCCTGGTCCGCCAGAGATGGCCGGCGACGATCCTGATCGCTGCTGTCATCGGCACCGCCACCAGCACTCCGAGCAATCCGGCTACCGAGCCGCCAACGATGAGGGCGATGACAATGGCGAAAGGGGAAAGATGGACACGGGTCCGCTGGATCATCGGGGTTATCACGTGGTTGTCGACCTGCTGGATCCCGGTGTAGATGAGCACCGCCCACACCCCGAGCCAGGGGTCGCCACTGAGCAAGGCGACCAGGAAGGCGAGGGTGCCCCCGACTATGGGACCCAGGAACGGGATCATGTTGAGCAGGCCGGAGATGATCCCCACCAACAGCCAGAAAGGGAGGTCGATCAGCCACATCCCGATGCTGGAGAGGATCCCGACTATCAGGGCGACCAGGAGTTGGCCCCTGACGAATGAGCCCATCGCGGTGCCCACCTCACCTCCGACGAAAGCCACCTCCTCCTGATGGGACGGTGGGGTGAGCCCGATGGCGTTGGTCTGGATACGTTTCAGGTCGATGAGGAGATAGATGGCGAGGATCGGCGCCAACAGGGTGACGACGACGGCTTCGGTCACCCCTCGGATGAGCATCCCGGCCCCGGAGCCGAATCCGATGAGGAGGTTCTGGATGGTCTCTTGGTTGGCTGGATCGTTGAGCCACGCCTCGAAGGCGCCTTGACTGAGGAACCCGTCGATGTCCCACCCCACCCGAAGCGCCGCTTCCCGGACCGAGTCGGCCAAACCCACGTAGAGTTCGGGCAACCTCTCCACGAACTCGATCACCTGCTCCCTGACAGTCGGGGCCACCAGGGCAACCAGGGCGAAAACGATCGCCATCATCCCGAGGAACGCGAGGAAGGTTCCGACAAGTCGAGAGACACCCCGACGCTCCAGCCACCGGACCGATGGATCGAGGAGGAACACCAGACCGAGGGCGAAGGCCATGGGGAGCCAGATCACCCTGACGGTGTCGGCCAACCGGATGACCACCCATCCCAAGGCGACGACACCGACCGAAGTCCAGACGATCAACGCCAGATGTCGGATTCGGTCAGAGGCCACTAGGTCCCCTGGCGTTTCGACGGCCAGATGACACCGCTCGCGGCGCCCTCGTCCTCGACGAAAGGGCCATTGCGCCTTCGTCCTGCGTCCTGGCGAGACGGCGCCCCTGGCTCGCCGAAACACCCGACCGAACTCACGCGATAGACCACTACACGATTCTAACTGGGGGCCTCGACGACCAGCCTGGACCCCGGAGCGGCGGTTACCACCCACCCGTCACCGGGGCCAGGTGAGTGCCATCCGTCGGGGAGACGTTCCCAGCCGTCGGGGACAACCGCCTCCCCGACCACCCGCACCGGGACATCGGGGGGGAACCGGATCGTAAATGAGCCGTCGACCGACACACCGGAGACCCGGCTCACCGGACCCAGTGTCACCAGGCCGGCCCCAGCCAGATCGACCCCGGACAGGGAAAGACCGGACAGGTCGGCGATGACCTCGCCTTCGAGGGTGAGGTCCCACTGCGGTTCGGAGGAGAGACGCAAGTGCCAGCCGGCGAAGGCTTGCAATCCGGGATCGACAGGGGGAAGCAGACTGACGACCACCGACCCGTTACTAGCCTGCTCGACAGCGTCGGGGATCCCAACCTCACCACCCCACCGGATCGGGGTCACCTCGTAGAGAAAGCCGGCACCTCCGGTCAGCTCCAGCCGACCATCCACCGAGGCATCCAGCGATGCCCTGGTGAACTCGGGGACCGGGCCGATCAGCCGCCCACTCGCCGAGGGCATCGCCTCCCAGCCTTGGACATGACCGGTGACGAACACGATCGACACTGCGAACGCCACCAGCGGTACCAGACCCGAGACTCTGAGCAGCCCGAGGTACCTCTCCCGGGCGACAACGATCAGTGCGGTTACCCCGACCCATACCGGCCACCAGGCGAGCAGGTCGAGCACCACCGACCGGCTGGTGACTCCGGCCGCCACCGACGCCGACACTCCGGCGATGACCCCGAGAGGGAGCACCCATAGCCGAGGGACCCCAGGGACTCTGCCCCCGGCTCCCCGGGTCATTCCTCGTAGCCGGTTCCGAGGACGATGACCACGTCGGCTCCCTGGCCGACGGCCGGGTCGGAGAACTCCTCGACTCGTGCCTCCGGTATGAACTCGAGGAGAACGTTGGCCTCCGCGGAGAACCCGGGGCGATACCAGATCCGGGACGGGTCCTGCTCCGGGCTGTAGTCGGAAGCAGGAAGCGTCTGATACCCCGCTCCGTCGAGCATGGTGGTGAAACGACCGGCGGCGCCGGCCAGACCCATCGAGTTGAGGACCTGGACCCGCACTTCGTTGGGAGGGCGCACCGGAATCTCGGTGGTCGTGGGCATCGGAGTGGTCGTCGTAGTCGAGGGATCGGTAGTGGTCGAGTCGGCGGCGCTGGTGGTTGTCGCCATGCTGGTGGTGGTAGTTGCAGCGGTCGGGTTGTCGGCGAGAAAGTTGAGGAGGGCGAACATGGCGACGCCGACCAGGACAATCCCCCCGATCATCTCGGCCAGGCTCCGATAGAAGGCCTTGGGGTCGGGTGAGGCGTGGCGGCCTTTGCCCGTCATCAGACAGCTACCTCGTCATCTCGCGGCGATTCGATCATGGAGAGGACCCGTCGCACGGTCAGCGGGTCGTGAGCCAAGGCGTCAGGGTCTCCCAACAGGCGGCGAAGCTTCTCGTAGTAGAGGGCGGCAGTCAACCCCAGACCCATCTCGATGGCCTGGTCTTTGGGGCCCGGCTGCAACCACCACCCCTGTTCGAAGTCGAGGATCGCCCTGTCCTCAGAACCCAACATTGCGGTCAGGGTATTTGGCCTCGCCCGTCCGACGAAGCATTTGATCACATTGCACCGCCCACCGAGCCTGCCGAGCCGGCGAGAGGTGCTTCTACAATGGGGTTCTCCCACATGCCGCTGTAGCTCAATCCGGTAGAGCAACGCACTTGTAATGCGTAGGTTGCGGGTTCAAATCCTGCCAGCG
>CAYZKF010000062.1:3574-8933 GCA_964479135.1 uncultured Acidimicrobiaceae bacterium | reverse complement strand
GAAGCGACACCCAATTCGTCATCCCTTCGAGGGTAACCGCCCCGTTGGTCTGGCCCGGGGGAGGGCACCCAAGGCGAGGCTGTCTACCGCCGAGGGCGTTCCACCGCGGCCGGTGGTCGTGGGGTCGGGGCATCGTCGTAGGAGATGAGTAGAGCCCGGAGGAGGTCGGCTAGTTCCTGGCGAGCTCCAGGCTCGAGGCCGGCGATGCTCGAAGCTTGGGTATCGAGGAGGGTGGCCAGGGCGTCGTCGGCCAGAGCCACTCCGGTGGCGGTGAGTCTGACCAGGACCCCTCGGCCGTCGCGGGGGTTCGGGTGTCTCTCCACCAGCCCAGCGGATTGAAGGCGGTTGAGACGGAGAGTCATTCCCCCGGCGGTGAGGAGCAGCGACTCGGCGAGCTCGGATGGTGTCAGCTGATAGGGAGGTTGGGTCCGGTAGAGGTCGGTGAGCACATCGAGATCACCGCGGTGACTCAGCCCGTAGGTGGCTGCGACGCGATCCAAGCGGGTCTGTAGGTGGTGGGCGGCGCGCAACACCCGGGCCACCACTTCCACGGCGGAGAAGTCCAGGTCAGGGCGGCTGGCGTGCCACTCCCTGAGGATCACATCGACGTGATCGACTCGGTCTTGGTGTGCTCTCACGGGTTTCTGGCCGTGGATCTTATTTTGCACATAGTTATTCTTCAAGTAATCTAGGTGAAAAGTAGTAACGAGGTGAAGTCGACATGGCTAGATGGGCCACTAGTTCCGAACAGGAGCGGTTCGATTCTGAAACAGAGGACCGGGTCGTCTCCTCAGAGACCAGAAGACCCGTGTCAACCCGGCAAGGCGGCCGCTAGTGGAGCCCCGTTTGGGCACGATTCGTTGTGGCCAGTGCGGACATCCCCGCCAGGAACACCGCGAACCGGTGTCGTGCACCGTTCCCCTGTGCCGGTGCCCCGGGTACCTGGTGCCCGAGCCCCAGGAGATCAGCAAGAAGCGTCTCCGGCGCCCGTCCTGACATCCGACGGCCGGGCTTGACCGCCCTGCCTCAGATCTCAGCCGCTCAGCCGGTCCCGCCGATGTCGACGTTGTACGCCTCGTAGACCAGGTCGGCACCACCCTGTCGGTGGATGGCGAGCCGGCCCAATAGGGAGACGACACGTCGCCGGATTCTTGCCTTGTCTGTTGGATGCTCGGCGAGCGCAAGAGCGGCACGGTCCCAGGAGGCGATGAGCTCGCGGTGCTCCCTCCGCAGCGTCTCCACGCTGGGGCCTAGCCGGGGAGCGCGGCCCAGGGTGTCGGCGAGCAAGCCATCGGGAGCTTCGACTTCTCTGATGTGGGCGTCGAGGGCGTCGCGCAAGGCGACCAGCCCGTCCTCCACCGGCCCGATCCATAGGTCCGGGGTCGGGGACGACCCGGCGACGGCGTTCTCCAGCCTCTCCATGGCCTGTCGCAGATCGGTGCGACGTGAACGGGCCCTGCTCAGCCATGGGAAGTCGGGACCACTCGTGGTGTCTGCAGTCGGGCTGGCGGCCTCGGCCTGATCGCGAGCGTCCTCGACGGCGAGCTCGCCGCCCGGGCCCCGGAACAGCTCGACCCCCTCGGCCGACTCCTCCAACTCAAGCATCCTCTCGGCGTCTCTGTCTGTGGTCATAGCCCCATGTTTACCCCAGCGGCGGGCTATCGGGAAGGGTCGTTAGTCCATGATGCTCCGGGTGGCCCGGCGGTTGTCACCGTCGGACTGTGGTCCCGCGGGGGTCGGTTGGTCGCGAGGCGAGTGAGTCGCCAGTCAGCCGGATTCGGCGCCGATCCCGCGCGGATCGGCAGAGTCGGGAAGCAAGTTCGCCGATCCGGCGGTGATGCTCTCTGGCAAAAGGGATCCGGCGACCAGCTCCTGGGCGACGCTGGTGAGATGGAGTTGTGAGCTTCGGGCATAGGTCCGGATCAGCTCAAAAGCCTGAACCATGTCGATGTGGAATCGCTCGCTGAGCATCCCTTTGGCCTGCTCGATGGCGACCCTGCTGTCCAGGGCGTTCTGGAGCTGACCGGCACGCACCTCGGACTGGCGTAGAGCCTGATCCTGGAGGATGGCGATGCTGGCCACATCTGCGAGGGCCCTGGCCAGGCTGATGTTTGCCTCCGTCATGGCAGCCGCTTCGGCATCAAACAGGTTGAGGGCCCCGATGACCTCCGCCCGGATCCGCAGGGGGAAGGCGTACACCGAACGGAAGCCGACCCCGACGGCTTCCGGTGCGAATTTGGGCCACCGTTTCGATGCGAGCGTGAGGTCGGAGTCGATAACAGCAGTCCCTGATGCGTAAGCCTCCAGACATGGTCCCTGTTCGTTCTGAAGTTGGAACAACTCGAGGAGACGCACCTTCTCACTCGAAGCAGCCATCAATCGGAGGTTGCTTTCCGAGTCGGCGAGGAGAATCCCGGCGGCGTCGGCGAGGTCGAGACTGACACACCCGTCGGCGAGGGTGGTGAGCAGCTCGATTATGTCGAACTGCTCGACCAGTGTGTCGGTGAGATTCACGAATGTTCGGACAAGGAGTTCCTCGCGCTCCATCAGCGCCCTTGGTCGGTCACCATCAGTTTATCCATCGGTTCTGCTAGGTCCATCGTCCCCCATCCTCAGCCGTCTGGCAACAACATCTTTCGCTACCGCGGAGACCGAGCGATCGGTGGCAAAGGCGTGGGCCCGAAGTCGCAGAGCCGCTTCGGACACATCAACGCCGAGCTGGACCGCCACCATTCCCGTGGCCTGGTGAACCTCGGCTCGGTGGGCCTCTTCGTCGGTGAGTTGGCTGGCCAAGAGCCCAGGCTCGTTCCGCGATTGAGTGGCGAGCATCGACCGGGCAATGACATCGGCCACCACCAATACGTCAGCCGCCTGACCTGCGGTGAGTTCGCCGGCACTGTCCTGGTAGAGGGTGAGCACCCCGATGCACCCGGCGCCGACCTGGAGGGGGAAGGCGAACACTCCGAGGGTTCCCGATTCCAGGGCGGGAGGGGTGAAGCTCGGCCACCGGCCCCGTGTCTCGTTCTCGAGATCTGGCGCCATTGCCGGCCGCCGGGTGGCGAAGGCATCCGGAGACGGCCCTTCGCCGAGGGAGAACTGCAACTCGTCGAGATCCCTGGCTCGTCTGTCGGACGAGCAAACCGGTCCGCTCTGCCTGTGACTCATCAGGGTCACAGCCGCGGCCGCCACTCCGAGGACCTTCACACTCGAGGTGCACAGACTGTCGTGTCCGGCAGAAGATCGATGTCTGGCGAAGATCGAGGTGACTCGAGATGTCCGATTTCGGTTCATCTGGTTTTTGCCTGGGCTCACCTGGCCATATTGAGACGGATCGTCTCGATGCTGGTCTGGAGGATGCGCGAAACCGTCATCTGCGACACCCCGACCTTGTTGGCGATGCGTCTCTGTGTCATCTCCTCGCCGAACCGGAGAGACAAGATCTCCCGCCTCAGCTCGGACATCGAGGCGGTGATCGACCTGACGGCCTCCATCTCGTCGAACAACCCTATGGCGTCGTCTTCGACTTCTAGTAGGTCCGAGATTGCCTGGTCGGTGGTCCTCACGGGAGCGTCCATCGAGTCGGGACGGTACCCGTTGTTGATTGCGATGACGGCGAGAGCGTCCTCCTCTGTCATCCCGACGTGGGCGGCCACTTCGGTCGGACTGGGACGCCGCCCCAGCACCTGGAGGAGCTGTAGGTCGGCCTTTCGGTATGACACCGCCAACTCCTTGAGCCGTCTCGGCACCCCGATGCCCCACACGTTGTCCCGGAAATGACGTTTCAGCTCTCCGGAGATGGTGGGGGCTGCAAAGCTGGTGAAGGAGACTCCGTGGTTGGTGTCGAATCGGTCGATCGCGTTGAGCAACCCGATGAGGGCCACCTGACGAAGATCCGCCAGGCTCTCGCCCCGATCTTTGTAGCGTCGGGCGAGGTGATAGGCGAAGGGCCGGTAGTTCTCGGTTAGCTCTTCGCGGGCGGCAGCGTCGGGCAATTTCCCGAAGAGATCTTCGACGTTTGCGACTGGGTTTGCGACTGGCATCCGGTGTCCCGCCTACTAGGGGAGTCACCGGGGTCCGGGGCGACATCGACACGATCAGGGTCGGGTTGGCCGACCTTCGACGATCAGCATATCAAGCAGCCGTCGGTTTTGGAACCCTCCGGGACCTTTGGAGTTGGGACAAGGGACTTCGGGTCATCTTCTCAGTGCCACGACGGGGTCGTTCCCAGGTACCGGGCATTCGGGGACCTGCTCAGTGCCCCCCGCCGCAAGTAGGTGGGTGTTTCGACGGCACCTACACACGGCGGAGAGCACTTAGTCTCCGGTTGGACAACCTGGGCATCATCAGACCAACCCGGGGCCGCTGTCACGAATTGGAGTTGACATGACGACGATCGGGGTCCTCACCGCCGGAGGAGACTGTCCGGGGCTCAATGCCGCCATCAGGGCGGTGGTTACCCGCGCCGTGGCCGCCGAGGCGGTCGTGGTCGGGGTCGAGAACGGGTGGGCCGGCCTGATGGAGGGGCGGACCCGGCTGCTCGGCCGTGATGACGTGCGTGGCATCTCCCATCGGGGAGGGACCATCCTGGGGACGTCCCGGGAGGATCCGTACATCCACGGTCGCGGCCTGGAATCGATCGCCCCGACCTTGGAGGATACGGGGATCGAGGTTCTGGTGGTGATCGGAGGCGACGGATCGCTGCGGACCGCGGTCGAGCTGGGTGGGGAGGGGCTTGCCGTGATCGGGGTCCCCAAGACCATCGACAACGACATCGGTGGGACCGATGTCTCGTTTGGGTTCGACACCGCAGTCCATATCGTCACCGAAGCCATCGACCGCCTGACCACCACCGCCGAGGCCCACAATCGGATCATGGTCGTCGAGGTCATGGGGAGGGACTCGGGTTGGATCGCTCTCCACTCCGGCCTCGCCGGTGGCGCCGAGGCGATCCTGGTACCCGAAGTGCCCTACGACCTCACAGCACTGGGCAACCGTCTCACCAGGCGACACCTCAAAGGGAAGTCCTACTCGCTGGTGGTGGTGGCCGAAGGTGTCACCGATCCCGAAGGAAACCCGGTCACCGGTGCTCCTGACGCCCTCGGGTTCACGAGGCTGGGTGGCATATCCACGATCATCGCCAACGAGTTGGAGAGACTGACCGGCATCGACACCAGGGTGATGGTCCTCGGCCACCTGCAACGAGGTGGGATACCCACCGCATACGATCGGGTCTTGGCGACCCGTCTCGGGTTGCGGGCAGCGGAAGCGGCTCTATCCGGTGAACGAGGGGTGATGGTGGCATTGCGGGGAACCGAGATCGTCACCGTCGATCTCGCCTCGGCCTGCGTCGAGCCGCGTC
>CAYZKF010000062.1:0-3474 GCA_964479135.1 uncultured Acidimicrobiaceae bacterium | reverse complement strand
GCCTGGGGAACCATCACCAGGTCTACTTCTCGCTCGACACCGAGGAGATCCACTGTGCCCGGCGTCGAGCCGGTGATGGCCTCGCCGAGGGAGACGACTCGGGCGGGTATGGCGATACACATCGGGATCAGCGCCCCACTCCGACAGAGACCAGGGTGACACCGAGGGCGTTGGGATCGCCGGGGTCGTCCGACTGTTCGAACACCATCTCGGGGGCGTAGCCCCACCGCTCGACGGTGCGGTCGGCGAGGTCGCGTTCCAGCCACACCGGGTCGACATCGGAGAGCGCCCCGACACGCAACCGCAGCGTCTTGACTCGCTCCCCGCTTCCACCGACCTCCTCTTCGACCCGTCTCATCAGCGCCTGGGTGACACCACTCTCATGCATGGTCGATCTCCCCGACCACAACGTTCACCGCTGACTCCACCAGGGGCGAAAGGCCGACGGCTTGAGCCAGGTCGGACACCTCGATCCCATAGACCGTCATACGCTCGGGGAGGCGTCCCAGCGCCCGGGCCATCTCGATGGTGGCGGCCACTCCCACCGAGTGGGTGCTGGTGGCCAACATCGCCTCGGGCAGGGTCCGGTGGGACGGGTCGATCCGGTGGATGGTGCCGGGCGGCGCACCGGAACGGGCGGCATCGACCACGACAACCTCGTCGAAACCTTCCCAGAGCTCGATCATCTGGTAGTCCCCAGTGGAGTGCTGGTGGGTTGGGGCGCTTCTCACCCGCTTGGCGACCTCGATTCCGGCGGCGTCATCGCCGCGGGCCGGGTTTCCCACACCGATCACCACCCGTCTCATTCCCGGTCGACGGTGAGGTCGAGGAAGTGGGTTGCACAGGAGATACACGGGTCATAGGCCCGAATCGCCTGCTCCAACTGCCATTGGAGCTGCTGGTCAGGGAGTTGGCTGCGACCGTGTGCATAGGCGCGGAGGTCGTCTTCGATGCTGAGCTGGTTCTGCGAGGTGGGCGGGACGATGTGGGCTTCGGCAATCAGACCCTGGTCGTCGATGACGTAGCGGTGGTAGAGGATCCCTCTTGGCGCCTCGCTGGCTCCGTACCCGACCACGTCGCGGGGCTCCACTTCCAAGTGTGGGGTGTCGGGTTGTTGGTAGCCCTCGATGAGGCGAAGCGACTCCTCGAAGGCGAAGACCATCTCGACCGCCCTGACGATGATGCTGCGGAATGGGTTGGTGCAGACCTCGCCGA
The DNA here is from genome assembly GCA_964479135.1 of uncultured Acidimicrobiaceae bacterium. Taxonomy (GTDB): domain Bacteria; phylum Actinomycetota; class Acidimicrobiia; order Spongiisociales; family ZC4RG35; genus ZC4RG35. The sequence continues at coordinate 2,259 of CAYZKF010000062.1, read as the reverse complement.
GACCTGCCTGGTCGGCTGCGGATCTGGCGACCGGAGTCAAGCTGGATCCATTGAGGGCGTAACGGGCCATCGGCCCCACGTGATAGGAGCCACCGTCGATCCGTCGGGCGTGGAGGGCGTTCGACCATTCGACATGGCTCTCCACAAAGTGCTCGCTCCACTCCTCGACGGCGATGTCGAGCCCTCTGTTGGAGACGATCCGCCCCTGGTGGATGGCGTACTCGTCGGGGTGCTGTAGGGCCACGAACTCGTAGTCCCGCTCGAAGTCGGGAAAGTCGAGCCCCGCTACCCATTCGACCGTGGCCACCGCCGCCTGCAAGGCCCACTCCAGGTCGGGCACCAGGCTCTCCAACTCGTCCCGGGTCGGAGCCCGGTAGAACCCCCCGACGCGGACATTGATCGGGTGGATCTCCCGACCTCCGAGTAGGGTCATGATCTGGTTCCCCGTCTTCTTCAAGCGGAGACCCATCTCCACCTGTTCGGGGTAGTCCGACGCCATCTCGATCGCACTGTGGTAACCCAGGAAGTCGGGGGCGTGGAGGAAGAAGACGTGGAGGGCGTGGCTCTCGATCCACTCGCCGCAGTAGAGAAGCCGTCGCAGGGCACGAAGACCCCCGGTGACCTCCACCCCGACCGACGACTCCATGGCATTGCACGCGCTGGTCTGGTAGGCGACCGGGCAGATCCCACAGATCCGGGCAGTGATGTCCGGCGCCTCGGAGAATCGGCGGCCCCGAAGGAAGGCTTCGAAGAACCGGGGCGGCTCGAAGATCTTGAACTGGAGGTCGACCACCTCGTCGTCCTTGAACTTGAGGTACATCGCCCCTTCCCCTTCCACACGGGCCAGGTAGTCGACGGCGATCTCTCGCTCAGCGCTCATACGACTCGCTCGCTTCGCGGAACTCCGGCGAGTAGGCGTTGAAGGTGCGCAATGCCCTGACCAGGTCGAAGTCGGCCGTTCCCAGTTCCTCCCACCACCTGGCCATCGAGCCTATGTTCGGCGATTCCGACGGGCCGAAACACCCGTAACAGCCTCGGTCGTAGGCGGGACAGATCGCGCCACATCCGGCTTGGGTGATCGGGCCCATACAGGGAATCCCCTGGGAGACCATCACGCAACTGGTACCGCGGAGCTTGCATTCGACGCACACGCTGTGGCCGGGGATGTTCGGCTTTCGACGGTGGAGGAAGGCATCGATCACCTCGAGGAGTTGGCGTTTGTCGATGGGGCAACCGCGAAGCTCGAAGTCGACCGGCACATGCTCGGAGATCGGGGTCGAGTGGTCCAGAGTCTTGATGTACCGGGGCTCGGCGTAGACGATATCGATGAACTCGTCGATATCCGCCCAGTTGCGCAGGGCCTGGATGCCGCCCGCGGTGGCGCAGGCGCCGATGGTCACCAACGTCTCTGACAGCTCGCGGACCTCTCTGATCCTCCCGGCATCATGTGGGGTGGTGATCGATCCCTCGACCAGTGAGAGGTCGTAGGGCCCTTCGACCATGCGACTGGTGGCTTCGGGGAAGTAGGCGATCTCCACGGCTCCGGCAACCTCCATGAGGTGGTCCTCGGCGTCGAGCAGGGTCAACTGGCAGCCGTCGCAGGAGGCGAATTTCCAAACCGCCAGCTTGGGGAGTGTCATAACTCGGCCACCCGCATCCGGTGGGCCACCCTCCCGTAGGGGAGCACCGGCCCGTCCCGGCAGACGAACTCGGGACCGAACTGGCAATGGCCGCAGAAACCGATGGCACATTTCATGTTTCGCTCCATGCTGACATGGATGCGGTCGGGGGCGACACCCCGGGTCACCAATTCGTCTCCGACCACCTTCATCATGATCTCGGGGCCACAGAGCATGGCGACGGTGTTGGCCGGGTCGTAGGAGATGCGTGGCAACAGACCGGTGACTACGCCGACGTCGCCAAACCACTTCTCGTCCGACCTGTCGACGGTCACCTCGACCTCCAGGTCGAACCGGCTTCGCCACTCCCCGAGCTCGTCCCGAAACAGGAGGTCGGCGGGCGAGCGGGATCCGTATATCAGAGACACCGCTCCGAACCGGTCCCTGGCTGCGATGACATCCAGGAGGACCGGTCTGACCGGGGCCAGGCCGATACCCCCGGCCGCCACCACCAGATCCTTGCCCTGGGCCTGGGTTATCGGCCACCCGGCCCCGTAGGGGCCTCTGACCCCGAGTTGGTCCCCGACCCCGGCATCGACGATGGCTTTGGTAACGGCACCGACGGAACGAACGGTGTGGA
>CAYZKF010000061.1:0-8941 GCA_964479135.1 uncultured Acidimicrobiaceae bacterium | reverse complement strand
AGCAAGCGGCGTCGCTGGCCGTCGAAACACCCACGTACTTACGACGGGGGGCACTAGGGGTGATCTGCGAGGCGGGTCAGACGTCGTCCCAACTCTCGGCGATCACCGGTTCGCCTTTCTCGGCCTGGGCTCGGGCCACATAGGCTGCCGCCTCGCTCCGTCGGCTCATCCCCATCTTGGACAGCAACGTCGACACGTAGTTCTTCACCGTCTTCTCGGCGAGGAACATCTCGTCGGCGATCTGACGGTTGGTCAACCCGTCGGCGATGTGGTTGACGATGGCCCGCTCCTGTTTGGTGAGACGCGACAGCAATTCGTCCTCCTCACTCCCCGAACGGAGACGGGAGAACAGCTTCTCGGTCATTTCCGGGTCGAGCAGCGACTCCCCTGCTCCCACCCGCCGGATATCGCCGAGCAGCTCGGTGGAGCGGATCCGCTTGAGCACGTATCCGGAGGCCCCGGCGAGGATGGCGGCCATCAGAGCCTCCTCGTCGGCGAAAGACGTCAACATCAGCACCTTTACCTCGGGGAATCGTTCGCGGATGTCACGACAGGCCTCGACGCCACTCTTGTCGGGCAAACGGACGTCGAGGACCACCACATCAGGGGTGTCGTAGCCGACCCTACGCACCGCCTCATCGGCGTTGGCCGCCTCGCCGACCACCGTCATGTCGTCCTGGGACTCGATGAGGGCCTTGAGCCCGGTCCTGACCACTTCATGGTCGTCGACTAGAAGCACACGAAGCCTGGACATGCCAGAAACGGTAGTAGCTAACGTCCGAAGGTGGCCCAACCTCCGAGTCTCGACCGCCTCACGGCCCTGATCGGTGCTGCCGCCGCCGTCGTCGGGGAGGCCGATCTCGAGAATCTGCTCCGTCGCTTGGTGTCGGAGGCCCGGGCGGCCACCGGGGCCCCCTACGCCGCCCTTGGGGTCATCGGGGATCACGGGGTTCTCTCCGACTTCATCTACGACGGTATCGACGAAAACTCTGCCCGAGCCATCGGGCATCTGCCCACCGGACGGGGCGTTCTGGGCACGGTGATCCGGGAGAACCGCACACTTCTCCTCGAGACGATCTCCGAACATCCCGACACATATGGATTTCCACCCGGTCACCCCGAGATGAGCAGCTTTCTCGGAGTCCCGGTGGCGGTCGCCGACCGGGCGTTCGGGAACCTCTACCTCACCGACAAGAAGGGCGGGTTCACCGACGAAGACGTGGTCATCGTCGAAGCTTTGAGTCGGATCGCCGGAGCCGCGGTCCAGACCTCCCGGCTTCAGGCCCGACTACGTGGCCTGGCCGTGGTCGAGGAACGGAACCGGATAGCTCGCGACCTCCACGACTCGGTGATCCAGGATCTCTTCGCCGTCGGGCTGGGTCTCCAAGCACTGGCCATATCGGTGGATGATCGGGCGGCCGGCCAGGTTCTCGACGAAGCCGTCGACCGTCTCGACGGCTCGGTGAACACGCTACGCAACTATGTATTCGAGCTCAAGGACTCCTCCCAGCTCGCCTCGTCCCTCAGCGAGCGTCTCCAAGAGCTGGTGTCGCGAATGGGTTCGGTCTATCCGTCCCGAGTCCGTCTCACCGTCGAAGGAACCGACAGTCGCCCCGGGCCCGACGACGAGTCCGTCATCATGCTCGCCACCGAAGCCCTCTCCAACGCTCTTCGCCACGCCGGAGCGGCCAACGTCGGTATCACCCTTTCCAACACCGACTCCGACACCGTCCTCGAGGTGGAAGACGATGGCTCCGGCTTCGACCCCAAAGCCACTCATCGCGGGATGGGGCTGGCCAACATGAGGGTCCGCGCCATAACGTTGGGCGGTTCGGTGTCCATCGACAGCCGTCCGGGTGACGGGACCACCGTCGTGCTCACACTGCCTAATCGGCAACGTTGAGCGCTTCGGCCAGCCGGTCGACCCAATTGCGGACAGTGGCATCGGCGAGCCTGCCCAGGATCGCCCGGTCGAGCATTCGGCCGACCGCTCCCAACGGCGGGTCGTAGGTTCCCTCGAGGGTGAGCGTGGTCTCGTCAAGCCCGTTCTGGGAGAGGATCAGGTCGGCTCTGAGCTCAGGGAAGAGCGCACCGCCCCCAACCGCCGACCAGTTCACCGGGTAGACCAGGCCCCGGCGTTGTATCTCGGCCGATCCGACGGTCAGAGCCACCGACTTGGCCAGGGTCCCGGTTGGGCCGACCCGAGAGCGAAGCTGCTCTCCCTGGCGATATGCAAGGTCGGCCCACTCCCCCATATCGGAGCGGATACCGTCGAGTCGTCGTTCGACCGCGCCCAGCCCCAGGGGAACTGCGGTGGCGTAATGGACGAACACTAAAGCCGGCCCGGCTTGGTCCGGTGGCCGAAACCCGATCCCGAAACCATCCCGGACACCTCGTGGATTTCCACCACCACGACATAAGGAAGACCCGTCATCGGCTGGAGGCCGCCCCGACTGAACGGGGATCCGACCGCTGGCCGGTACTTGTCGAGGAGCTTGCCCACCACCATGGTCCGGGTGTCGCCGTCGTCAGTCTCGGAAGCGGTGCCCATCACGATGACACTGGCCCACTCACCGGACTCCGGATCGAACTTCGAGGCCTCGACACAAACCACGGGGTTGGCCCGCATCCCGTCCAGCTTCCTGCCCGCCAGGGTCCGGAACATAATCCGGTCACCGTCGACCACAAACGACATCGGGGTGACATACGGGAGGCCGTCGACCACCACGCCGATATGGGCAACCGGTGCTGTCTCCAGCAGGGCCATCGCTTCTTCGCGTGTCATCGTGTCCATGGTCACCTCGCTCTCTCACCCATCCTGACGGGGCCCGACCCGCTGCCCTATGGGCGAAAGTCCCTAATCCACCGGGACACAGACCCTTGGGGCCGAATCTGTCCCACCCTCCGCCTACTTTGTCTGACATGGAAGTCTGCGAACACAAACCGGTGTGGGTTGGTCGGATCGCGGTCACCGCCTGCGGTGACTGCGGTGAGGTCGACTGGTTCTCCATGGGCGGGCCGATCGACCCGGCCGAGGCGATGGCCGCCCTGTTCGGGAGCTTCGAGATGGTCGGGCCTCTGGACGCCCTGAGCGCCCCGGCACCCAGGGTTCTCGCCTACCGGCCCCCGTCGGCCCGGAAGAGGGCCAATCTCGACGTCTTCCCGAAACGGGTCTGGCTCAAGACCGGGCCCCACCTGTGGATGTCACACGACGGAGCAACCCTGCTCCTCGCCCCGACCCGGCGCCTGGTCTTCGACAACCTGTCGCGGGGGGCATAACCGGCTCCGTCCAGGTCTCAGCCGGGAACCAGACCGAACTGGGTGAGGTACAACTCGGCGAAGAGCCCACCCGTAGCGACCAGGGTCTGATGATTACCCCGCTCCACGATTCGACCCTCGTCGAGGACGAGGATCTGATCGGCTTTGCGCACCGTGGACAACCGGTGGGCGATGACGATCGAGGTTCTTCCCTCCATCAGTGTCTCCAGGGCCTGTTGGATCAATGCCTCCGACCGAGAGTCGAGATGTGAGGTGGCCTCATCGAGGATGAGGACCCGGGGATCCTCGAGAAGGACCCGGGCAATCGAGATTCTCTGCTTCTCCCCGCCGGAAAGGCGATAGCCGCGCTCCCCGACCACCGTTTGGTATCCGTTGGGAAGCCTGGAGATCATCTCGTCGATGTTGGCGGCTCGGGCAGCGTCGACCAGTTGCTCGTCACTGGCCTCGGGGCGGGCGTATCGGAGATTGGCGGCGATGGTGTCGTGGAACAGATATGACTCCTGGGTGACCACTCCGACGGTGGCCGCCAGTTCCTTGAAGTCGACTGCGCGCACGTCTATGCCGTCGATGAGGACTGCCCCTCCCGACACGTCGTAGAGACGGGGAACCAGATAGGAGATTGTCGTCTTCCCCGCCCCGGACGGTCCGACCAGGGCGGTCAGGGTTCCCGGCTCGGCAACGAAACTCACCCCTTCGAGGGCGAGGTCCCGGGTCGAGGGAGGAAACACCTGGGCAAACTCATCGGTGTCGTCCTTCCGGAACCTCCTCACCGCGGCCAGGCCTTCGGGCCGGTCCGACCGATAGTGGAACGACACGTTGGCGAACTCCACCCTCCCCTGGGCAGGGAGGAGGGGAACCGGAACGGTGGGAGCCGGCACGTCGGCCTCCAGGTCGAGGACTTCGAAGACCCGCTCGAATGAGACCAGCGAGGTGGCCAACTCCACTCTGGAATTGGAGATCGCCGAGAGCGGGCCGTAGAGCTGGCCGAGCAAGGCAGAGAACATGACGAGGGTGCCGATGGTGATCGAGTCGTTGATAACCATCAGACCACCCACCCAGAACACTGCGGCGGTACCCACCGCCGAGACCAGCCCGAGGGCGGCGAAGAAGCCTCTCCCCACCATCGCCCGGCGAATCGACAGGTCCCTTACCAGGGTGGCCTGAGCCGAGAAACGCTCCTTCTCCTCGTCCCATCGCCCAAACAACCGGACGAGGAGGGCTCCGCTCACATTGAACGCCTCCTGGAGGATCCCCGACATCCTCGCCTGGTGCTCCATCTCCTCTTGGGAGACCCGACGGAGGATGCGAGCCACCTTTCTCGCCGGGATGACGAACAGGGGAAGGGCGGCGACGGCGAGAAGGGTGAGACGCCAATTCGCCTGGATCATCACCACCAGGATCACCGTCACCGAGATCACGTTGGAGACGATGGTGACAAAAGTGCCGGTTATCGCCTGTTGCGCCCCGACCACGTCGGAGTTGAGCCGGTTCATCAACTCGCCGGTCTTGGTGGCGGTGAAGAAGCGAAGTGACATCCGTTGCAGGTGGTCGTAGAGAGCACAACGAAGGTCGAAGATGATCCCCTCGCCCACCCTCGACGAAAACCAGCGTTGCGCCACCCCGACCAGGGCGTTGATCAGGGGGACCAGGACCATGCCCAAACCGAGCAGGGTGAGCAAACTGACGTTTCCGTCGGGGATGGCTTGGTCGACGAGCACCCGGATGAGCAACGCCGGGACCACCGAGAGAGACGAGATCACCAGGATGGTGGCGAACACCCCGACCAGGTCCTTCCGATAGGGCCTTCCATAACTCCACACCCTGCGCAGCAGGTTGACGTCGAGGTCAGGACGATCTGTCTCCTCGTCGTACCTGACGTAGCTCGACCAGCCGCCGTGATGAAAGATGAGGTCCCTCCTCGGGTTTCGGGGCTGAGCCTACGACCCGTTGAGAGTTGACAGAACGACGGTGTCGGCGGCCATCGTCTCGAGGACGTCGGAGGGGATGAAGCTCCTCCCGAACAGCTCGTACCGGTAGTGCCCCTCGAACCAGATCAGGGTGATGCCTCCGGGGGCGGCCAGCTTCCACACGTCACGGCCCTCGATGCCTAGGAGGGCACACTCATCGGTGCTCCGCTCAGCGAAACGGGCGCAGGAGAATTCGGCCCCCGGCTCAGCCAGCTCGGCGGCGGTGTCGGGGTCGTGGGCGACCCGGAGCACCGCCATCTGGGCCACCGATCTCGATCTGGTGTAGGGCTCGGCCGACCAGATCCCGAACGCCGCCGAAGGCTCACCGGAGAGCCGGCCCGAGTTCTCGATGACCAGCTGGGATGAAACCCACTCGGCGCCGAACGGGGACACCGCGGGAAAGACCAGGTCGGGTATGGCGGCGGCGATCTCGAACCGCGAAGCCTGGATGAACCTGTCACCCTGGCGACGGCTGAACACCGCGGCGATCACCGCCTCAGGGTCATCGAGACTCTCGTTGACGATGTCGTCGTTGTTCCACTGGAGGGTGGTGGTGGGGACAAACCGGGGAGCGTCGACCTGGAGAAGCGTGGTCGTGGTGACCTGGGGCTCATTGATCCAGTTGGAGCTCCGGTTGCCCAACGAGAGCAACGGCGACTCGCCACATGCGGTCACCGTCAGCATGACCGTCAGGACCAGAATGAGATGTCTCGACGGGCGCGTCACATCGCTTCCTTTCGCCCCGGGATGACAACGAGATGACCCCGCTGGCCGGTTCCCGGGCTGTTTACCCACCCCTTCATTCTCGCCGACATATCCTCGAACCCGTGGAACGTCAACCGAAGATCACCAGAGCCGCCCAAAGCGGGGGGGGCGGTCTCCCCATGAAGGTCCTCGTCATCAACGGGCCCAACCTCGACCGCCTTGGCTCCCGGGAGCCCGGGGTCTACGGGTCGCAGACCCTCACCGAGCTGGAACAGGGTCTCACTCGATTCGGCGAGAGGCTCGGCGTCGATGTGGAGTCGTTCCAGTCGAACCACGCCGGCGAGCTGATCGAGACCCTCCACAGAGCCGACGCCGACGGGATCATCCTCAACGCCGGCGCCTCGACCCACACCTCTCATGCCCTGGCCGACGCGGTGCGGTCGATCGAGATCCCGGTGGTCGAGGTCCATATCTCCAACGTCAAGGAACGGGAGTCGTGGCGGGCCCACTCGGTGATCGCCGAGGCCTGTGTCGCCACCATCTACGGGAGAGGGCCTGGCGGGTACCAGGACGCCATCCGCCATCTGGTCAACCGGGCGGCGATGCCCTTCGCCACGATCCGCTATGGGCCCCATCCCGACAATGTCGCCGATCTCCGCCGAGGCCAGAAAGGCCTCGCCGTCCTGATCCATGGCGGGGTGTGGCGTCACCATTACCGGAGGGACACCATCGAGACCCTCGCCGTTGACCTGACCCGGCGGGGATTCCACACCCTCAACATCGAGTACCGGACGTTTGGCACCGGCGGCGGCTGGCCCGGATCGGGCCATGACGTGCTCACCGCTCTCGACTTCGTCCCCCAACTCGACCTCGGCAACGGTCCGGTGGTCGTCGTCGGCCACTCGGCCGGTGGGTATCTGGGGATGTGGGCCGCCGTCAGGTCACGCCTCGAGGTGGCCCTGGGGATTGGCCTGGCGCCGGTGGTCGACCTCGACGATGCTGTCGCCTCACAGTCCGAGCTGAGTCTTGAGGCCGGTCTTCTCCTCGACGCCGGCGCTCCTTCCCCGATCGGCCCCGGAGAGGTGGCCACCATCCTGGTCCATGGCGAGGACGACGACATCGTCCCGGTTCGTCACTCGAAGGGCCTGGCCTCGGCCCACGGTCTCGAGCTCCACCTCATCGAGGGAGGCCACTTCGAGCTTCTCGACCCGTCCAAACCCCACTGGGATTGGGTGGCCGAGCGTCTCCCCGTCTCCTGACCTCGCCACCGACCACCTCCATGCAATGGCGGGTCCTTGGAGAGCACTGCAGACAGCGCATACTCTGCCTCCGTGCTCGCCACCTTTGTCAGATCTCTGGTCGGTGGGTTCCTCATGGGCACTGCCGACCTGATTCCCGGAGTGTCCGGAGGGACCATCGCCCTCGTCCTCGGCATCTACCGACGTCTGGTGAGTTCGATCAAGGAAGCCTCCTCTGCCCTCGGATCGATCCTCCGACTCGATCTGTCCGGGGCGAAACACCATCTAGAAGACGTGGAATGGCGATTCATCCTCCCCTTGCTCGTCGGGATCGGGACCGCGGTGGTCCTCTTATCCTCTTTCCTCGAGCACCAGTTGGAAGCGCGGCCGATCATCCTCTCCGCGGCCTTTTTCGGGTTGGTCGTCGGATCGGTGGTGGTCGCCTGGCGGATGATCGAGGGTGCCGGAGCCGCCCACTTCCTGATCGCAGCCGTGGTGGGTGCAGTCTTGTTCACCGCCCTTGGGTTGAGTGTCTCCGAGGAGGCTACCACGCCGGGGCTGGTGGTCTTCTTCGCCGCCGGGGCGCTGGCGGTGTGCGCCATGATCCTCCCCGGGATCTCGGGATCGTTGATCCTGGTGTTGGTCGGGATGTACGCCGCAGCCCTGTCTGCGGTCACCTCACGGGATTTGGCCGCCATCCTCGCCCTCGGGTTGGGCGCGGTCGTCGGTCTCGCCCTGTTCTCCCAGATCCTCCATTGGGCTTTGACCCGCCACCACGACACGGTGGTGGCGGCAATGGTCGGGCTGATGCTCGGGTCGTTGCGGATCCTCTGGCCATGGCCCGACGGTGTGGAGAGCGCCGTCCTCGACCCCCCGGGGGCCAACTGGTCGTGGGCCATGCTCGCCGCCCTGATCGGTGTCGCCGTGGTCTTCGTCATCTCCCGCCTCGCCGAGGATCATGAGGTGTAGAGGCGCCAACATGTGCAGCCGCCGTCGGCTCGACATAGTTATCCACAGTTCAGTAGGGTTTTCCACCCTGGGCGCGGCTTCGAGCCGCGGTGGAGTCAAACCTGAATGCGCTCTAAACGTCTTTCGTTCCTGGCCGGCTGGCTGGCTGTCGGCCTGCTCGCCGTCGCCGGGTTTGCCGCGTTCGGCAACCCCGGGCCCAGTTCGGAGCAAGTGCGGCTCGAAGCGGCGGCACTGTCAATGGGTCACACCGCCGGCGCATTCGCCGGTCTCGGCTTCGCCCAACTGGGCACACCCGGAGCGGAGACGGTCTCGCTGACCACTGGCGAAGCCGAAACCGACTCCGAGGCCGACACCTCCGGTGAGGCCCCCACCGGGACCAACGACCAGCCCAAAGTCGCCTCGGGAACCATCGCCGCACCGGGGAGCGGGTGGCTCTCGGAGGTCGAGGTGCGTGCCTTGGTCAGCCTGTACTTCGAGTCGACCGACATCAACCGGGCAGTTCGGGTCGCCTGGTGCGAGTCCCGCTTCGACCCCAAGGCCACCGACTTGCGCACCGGGGGTGTCGGAGTGTTCAAACATCTCCCCCGCTATTGGGACGATCGGGTGGCCAAGGCCGGGTTCAAAGGCGCCGACCCCACCGATCCCGAAGCTTCCATCGCTGCCGCCGCTTGGGCGGTCTACCACGACGGCGGTTGGGACACCTTCGCCTGCCGAGGCTGAGCCCAGCCCGTACCCCGTACCCCGTACCCCGTACCCCGTACCCCGTACCCCGTACCCCGTACC
>CAYZKF010000060.1:0-8945 GCA_964479135.1 uncultured Acidimicrobiaceae bacterium | reverse complement strand
CGACCTGGTGGTGAAGCTCAAGCCGAAGGAGCTGTGGCCGCCCGTGCACGAGGAGTGGCCTATGCGGCGATGGCCGCAGGGTTGGCCGCACCCGACGACCCCGCCGCTGCCGACGACGAGTTGCGATGGCAGATCGACCACGCCTCACCAAACGTTCTCGAGGTGTTGCGGAGACTGCCTGCGCCCCCCCGGAGCGGGGGGCCTTTGTCAGCGTTTATCGCCGATCTCCACACCCGGATCGTGGTCGGGGAGGAGCAGTGAGATCTCAGATCTCGAAGCTGCCAACCGTCTCCAGGGCCGAGTCGTTTCCCCCGAGACGTTTGCCCAACCACTTGTAGAGGAGGCCGGCGACGGTGATGGCGGCGATGGTGAACACCATCAGAACGGTCGCCAGCGCATTGAGCGATGGTGGCGGGGCCAGCCTCGCCCCCGAGTACAACCGGACCGGGATGGTCACGGTGTCGGCGCCTGCCACCAGGAACTGGCTGATGACGAAATCGTCGATGGAGATGGCGAAGACAATGGCGAAAGAGGCGAGGAGGGCCGGGGCGAGCAGGGGGAGGAGAACCCGTCGCATCGCTTCCCAGGGGGAGGCGCCCAAGTCCATCGCCGCCTCCTCGTAGTCCCGTCCGATGGAGAAGAGACGGCTTCGGACGATGATCACCACGAAGGATATGGAGAAGGTGACGTGGCCGAGGAACTGGGCCTGAGTCCCCAGCGAAACGAAACCGAAGACGCTGGAGAAGACCAGGAGCAGAGCCACCCCCATGACGATCTCCGGGGTCACCAGGGGAAAGAGCATGAGAAAGTTCGACGACCTGGCCCCCCGTCCCCGCCACCGGGCCAGCCCGATGGCCAGGGCGACCCCGATCGGGGTGGCTACCAGCATGGTGAGCACGGCGAGACGGAGACTCTGGGCCAATGCGAAGCGCAGCGACTGGTCGTAGATGATCGACTCGGCCACCGAAGGCTCGCCTAGGTACCAACGGGTGGAGAATCCCTGCCACACACTGCGGGAGCGCCCTGCGTTGAAGGAGAACTGCACTGCGATCACTACCGGGACCAGTGACCAGAGCACGTAGAGGCCGGTGACGATGGGCAGGTACCGTGGTCTGCCCCACGGGTTGGAGACCATCCTCCTCATCGTCTGGCCCGGGGAAGTCATCGGCGGGCCTCCTGAGTCGCCTGGTTGATGGTGCGCAGGTAATAGAGCATCAACCCGGCGACGAAGACCATGAGAACGATGGTGAGGGCGGCGCCGGCCGCCCCCTGACTGGTGGTCTGATTGATCCACTGGTCGATCGAGTTGCCCAACATTCGGGTCCGGGGTGACCCGGAGAGGAGATTGGGGGTGTAGTAGTCCCCGAACATGGGGAGCATGACGATGACCAGTCCGGCAAGGACTCCGTTTCGGGAAAGGGGCAGGGTCACCCGCCAGAAAGTCTGGGTGTTGTTGGCCCCGAGATCGCGAGACGCCTCAAGGGCGGAGTTGTCGATTCGGTCGAGGGCGGCGAACAGAGGAAGGATGAAAAAGGGGATGTAGCCGTAGACCAGCCCGAGGATCACCACGAAGTGCTGGCCCACCAGCCATTCCGGAGGGCTGATCACACCGAACATGGCGAGAAGTCGATTGACCTGGCCGTCCGGGCTCAACAGGTTGACCCAGGACATCATCCTCATCAGATAGTTGATCCAGAAAGGGGCGAGGATGAGGAGCAGCCACATCCACCGCCACCGGCCCGCCTTCCGCGAGACGAAGTAGGCAACCGGGTACCCGATGAGGACGCAAAGCAATGAGGCGGCGAAGACATATCCGACGGTGCGAAGGGCAATGACCCCGAGTTGGCCACCGAACAAGTCGTTCAAGACCCGCCCGAATGCCGAGGGGTCCCAGTAGAAGGGGTTCCATTCGGGTCTGGGTCGTCTGAGGACCGGGTCCAATGTCCCCATGGCGTAGGCGAAGATGGCGTAGAAAGGGACCAGGAAGAGGAGGACCAGCCACGCCACACCCGGTATGGCGAAGGCAGGCCACATCCACCGTTTCTGGCCTACGGTGTCGTATTCGGCCGACTGGAGGTTGGTGGCCACCGGTCAGCTCACCGGTTCAGCCGCCGGCTTGGGCGCGGTCCCACTGGTCGGACCACATCCGCTCCACGTCGGATTGGAGTGGGCCTTGAACCCAGGCCCGGGGAAGCTCGAAGTCGGCAGGCTCGATGACGGCCGACTCCAGGAAGTCGGCGACCCACCCATCCTCGATGAGGACCTCAGGGGTCATCGAAGTGTGAGGCGGTTGGTACCCGACCCACTCGAAGTTAAGATAGGCGAAGTCTTCGTCGAGCATCAAGTTGAGGAACTGGTGGGCCAGCACCGGATTCTCGGCATTTTTGGCGACGGTCATGGTGTCGTTCGAGATCGGACCATGGGCTGTCGATCCTGCCGCCTTTGCCGGCCACAAGTATCTGGTCAACTCGACGTCCTCTTCGTTGGCCCAGAAGTACTGGGAGTTGACCAGATCGCCGGCCCAAGCGTGATGGAGCCCGAATCGGCCGTTGGGGATGCCGTCGTAGGACCCGTCGATGGTGTATCGGACGTCCATCAGGTCCACCAGTTCGACCAAAGCATCGCCGGCTTCACGCAGCTCGGTTTCGGTGGCCTGCGACGGGTCGTTGACCCCGTTGCGGAACAACGCCATGGCGATGGTGTCGGTGAAAGAGTCGAGCAGGCCCATCCTCGACTTGTACTTGGGGTTCCAGAACACGTCCCAGGGGTTGGCCTGGCCCTCGATGTCCTCGCTGTCGACCATGTCGGTTCGCCAGGCGATGCCCGTGGTGTAGAGGACGTAAGGAACCGAATACCGCGAGCCCTGGTCGTAGTAGGGGTCTACCAACTCGGGCCAGATGTTCTGTTCCAGGTTGGGGATGTAGTCGAGGTTGAGAGGTTGGATCAGACTCCCCGCCACCGCCACCGCGATCCGCTGCGAGGTGGGGAACCACACGTCGTAGTTGACGTCGCCCACGGCCAGACGGCTCAGTGCCTCCTCTTCGTTGAGGAAGTTGGTGGTTTCGATCCTCACCCCGAGGGCATCCTCGGCAGCCGGGATCAGCTCGGGATTGATGTAGTCGGCCCAGTTGTAGAGACGAAGCGGGCCCTCTTCGGGCTCCAGCCCTGACTCGATGGCAGGGTTGTCATCGAACAAGGGTTGTTGGACCGGGTCCTGGGGGGTGCCGATCGCCCATTCCACCTCGTCTTCGGCGTCGCGACGGGCACAGGCGGCGAGGAAGCCGGGTAGAGCAGGAAGGGCGACTCCGAGGATCGCTGCCCGCTGGATGAAGTCCCTTCTGGTGAAGACTCGTTGACGCCGGGTCGCCGGGTTCCAGTTCTGTCTCGGGTGATATGCCATCCCGGTCCTCCTCTCAGACCCGACGAATCCTAAACAGCGGTTCAGGATCATGTCCGTCAGATCGTCGGCTTGAGCATCTTCCTGCTGAACGATCGGGCGAGCTCGCTCATCCGGCTCGAGTCGACCGCGGGGTCGCCCAGCATCGCCTCCATGGCGAGGCCGTCGAGCATGGCGGCCAGCTGGAGGGCGAAGGTGCCCGAATCGACCTGGTCGAACTCGCCGGTGGTGATGCCTTCCTCGACGATGGCCGCTATCTGGGAACGCCAGGCTTCGTCGAGTCGGGCTCTGGCCTCGGCAAGTGCGGTGTCGTGTCTGGCCAACTCCCAGGTCGCCGGCCACAGCGCCCAGGTGTCGGGCAGCTCGCCGTCTCCGGTCGCCGAAGGGCAACTCTCCTCGATCAGGGTCGCCAGTTTGTCCTCGGCGGTGAGGACACCATTCATCCTGTCCCTGACCCTCTCGTAGAAGAGCTCATCGAGACGGATCAAGGCCTCGGTGAGCAAGGCGGCCTTGGTGGGGAAGTAGTAGAGGATCAGCGCCGGGCTGACCCCGACGATGTCGGCTACGTCGGCGATCCGGGTGTCGCACAGTCCCCGTTCGGCGATCGCAGAGGCGGCGGCGTCGAGGATATCCCGTCTACGTGTCTCCGACATCCTCGGCCTCGGGCTCACCATCGGATACTGCCACATTCGAGCCGCGGCCGTTACCCTGAACCGCTGTTCAGGACGCAGCCGTGAACCCACTCGACTACATGCTCAAAGCCCGCTCGGTGGCCATCGTCGGCGCTTCCGAGCGTCCCGGGTCGGTGGGAAGCGAGACGGTTCGCCAGCTTGCCCTGGGCGGTTATTCCGGTGACGTATTCCTGATCAACCCGAGACGAGACACCATCTGGGGGAGTCCGGCACTGGGCTCGATCGATGAGGTCGAGAGCCCGGTCGATCTTGCTGTCCTGGCCGTGGCCAACGATCGACTCGAAATCGAGATGGAAAAGGTGATCAAAACCGGGTCGCGGTCGGTGGTGGTCTACGCAAGCTGCCACGGCCAAGCCCGGGGCGGTGGGTTGCTTGCCGACCGTCTCGCCACACTCGCCACCGAGGCAGGTGTGCCCATCTGTGGGGGCAACGGCATGGGTTTTGTCAACCTCGCCGACGGCCTTCGCATCTGCGGGTTTCGTCAGCCCCCGGACCTGCCTCCCGGTGGAATTACCTTCCTCACCCACTCCGGATCGCTGTTTTCGGCGCTGCTTCACAACAGCAGGTCACTGCGGTTCAACCTGGCCGTCTCAACCGGCCTGGAGGCCAACACCACAATGGACCGATACCTCGACTGGGCCCTCGACGAGCCCAGCACCCGGGTGATCGCCATGTTTCTCGAGACGATCAGGAACCCGACCGGGCTTATGGCGGGTTTGGCCCGGGCCAGGGAGATTGGCGTCCCGGTGGTGGCCCTCAAGGTCGGGACCAGCGAATCTGGCCGGAGGGCTGTCGCCACCCACAGTGGGGCAATAGCCGGCGAAGACGGGGTCTACGAAGCCCTCTTCGAGGCCTACGGGGTTCACCGGGTCGAGACGGCTGATGAGATGGCGGACACCCTGGAACTGCTCTCCGCGGGGAGAGCGGCGACCACCCGAGGTCTCGGCGCAGTCCACGACTCCGGTGGGGAAAAGGCTCTGCTCATCGACACTGCAGACCGGGTCGGCATCCCCCTTCCCGAGATCGGGGTCGACACCGTCGAGCGATTGGCCTCCCTGCTCGACCCCGGGCTGGAGCCGGCAAACCCAGTAGACGCCTGGGGCACCGGGCGTGATGCCTCTGAGGTCTTCGTCGGCGCCATGAACGCTCTCGCCGACGATCCAGGAATCGGCGCCTTGGCCTTTTGTCTCGACCTGACAGCCGAGGACGACCCCGATCAGTCGTACAGCACCGCGGCGATAGAGGCTCACCGCGTCACCGACAAACCGGTGATGGTCATCGCCAACCTGACCTCATCGATCGACCCGGAACAGGCCAACCGGCTCCGCCGAGCCGGGGTCCCCGTCCTCGAAGGCACCGAGACAGCCCTCAGAGCCGTGGGTCACCTCTTCGATCGGTGGGCCGAGACCGAAGGGCTCACCTCGCTGCCGAGGCTGACCGAGCCGGGCCGGCCTTCGTCGGGGATAGGTGACCAGGTGGGCGCTCTCCGGGTCCTCGAGGGTTACGGGATCGAGGTGTCTGCGCTGATCGAAGTCACCGGGGAGACGGAGGCATTGGCCGCGGCAGATGCCATCGGCTATCCGGTGGTGCTCAAGACCCGTGGCCACGCCCACAAGACGGATCTAGGCGGAGTCGTGGTCGGGTTGGCCGACCCGGAGATGCTGGTCGCCTCCTATCGGAGGATGTCAGCGGATCTCGGTCACGACATGCTGGTCTGCGAACAGGTGCCCCCCGGTGTCGAGCTGGCTCTGGGGATGGTCAACGATCCCCAGTTCGGGCCGGTGATAGTGATTTCGGCGGGTGGGGTCCTCATCGAGATGCTCGAGGATCGTGTCACCTTGCTTCCCCCGGTCGATCCCCGGCGGGCTCGCCGGGCACTCGACCGGCTCCGTCTTCGCCCCTTGCTCTACGGGCACCGGGGCTCACCTCCGGTGGACCTCCACCGTCTCTCCGAGGCGATCGCCAGGTTCTCCGAGTTGGCCGTCGACGCCGCCGGGACGGTGGGCTCCATCGACGTCAACCCGCTGATCGTTGGAGAGGGGAGCCCGGTGGCCGTCGATGCCCTGATGGTGGGGAAGTGAGCCAGGATCTGGTTTTGGTGGAGGACGAGGGTGCGGTGCGGACCCTGACCCTCAACCGCCCCGACAAGCTCAACGCCCTCTCTGCTGGGCTGGTGGAGACTCTGTCGTCCCGCCTCGGCGAGACCGCCTCGGATTCGTCTGTGCGTGTGGTGGTGCTCACCGGGGCCGGCCGCTCCTTCTGCGCCGGCTACGACCTCGACGAAGGGAGCTCCGGCGAAGATGCTTCGGGGCCCCTCCATCGGAGCCTCGACCATCTCCTCGAGGTCTTCGACCAGCCCCAGCCGGTAATCGCCCAGGTCCAGGGTCACTGCATCGCTGGTGGATGCGACCTGATGATGATGTGCGACCTGGCCGTCGCCGCTGAGGACGCGGTGTTCGGCCAACCCGAGATCCGGTTCGGCGCTGCGGTGGTTGCCCACGTCATGCCATGGTTGATCGGGGCCCGCCGGGCCAAGGAGCTGGTCCTCACCGGGTTCGACCGTCTCGGGGCTGTTGAGGCCGCCGACATCGGTCTGGTGAATCGGGTGGTGCCACCGAATCGGCTGCGTGAAGAGACGATGCGCTTGGCCTTCCAGCTCGCCGTGGTCGATCCCGAGGTGATGAGGCTGACCAAGCTGGCGATCAACAGCTTCTGGGAGCAGGCCGGATTCCGCGCTGCCCTGCGTACCGGGGCCGACTTCGGCGCCATGATCGAGTCGGGGTACTCTCCGGAGCGGGTCGAGTTCGAGAAGATCGCCGGTGAGAGCGGTCTGAAAGAGGCGATCCGCTGGCGTGACCGGAGGTTCGAAGGTTGACCAATTACGTGCTTGTCTGGCGTTGCCCTGATCGGCCCGGGATCGTCAACAAGGTCACCGGGGCACTCCTCGAGGTGGAAGGGAACATCGTGGAGAGCGCCCAGTTCGGGGACCCCGACACCCGGACCTTCAGCCTGAGAACGGTATTCGACTCGCCCCTACCGGTCGAAGCGGTCACCGCCGCCCTCGAAGAAGTGGCGTCCGAGCTCTTGGCCCAGGTGCGAATCCGGCCCACCGACCGTCGACCCCGTGCCCTGGTCATGGTCTCCCGGGAAGAGCACTGTCTGCTCGACCTCCTCTTCCGCCATCGCAGCGGGGAGTTGGCCGTCGATATTCCGCTGATCATCTCCAACCACCCGGACAGTGCCACCCTCGCCGGGAGTTACGGGGTCCCTTTCGAACACGTCCCGGTGTCGCCGGAGACCAAGGATGAGGCAGAGTCGATCATGATGAGGAGAGTGGAGGACCTCCGCATCGACTTCGTGGTCCTCGCCCGTTACATGCAGGTGTTGTCCCCGGATGTCTGTCGTCCCCTCGAGGGGAGGATCATCAACATCCATCATTCGTTCCTCCCCGGTTTCAAGGGGTCGCGCCCCTACCACCAAGCTCACCAGAGAGGGGTGAAGCTGATCGGGGCCACCGCCCACTATGTGACCATGGACCTCGACGAAGGGCCGATCATCGATCAGGACGTGGCCCGGGTCACCCACGCCCACAGCGCCGCCGACATGGTGAGGATCGGCCGCGACGTGGAAAGGATGGTCTTGTCCCGGGCGGTGCGGTATCACGCCGAAGACCGGGTGATCCTCATCGGATCGAAGACCGTGGTCTTCACCTGAGGGCTTACTCCTCTTCGCCGGGGTCCCCGCTGACCCTCGAGATAGCCTTGCGCAATTCGGTGGCCTGAAACGGCTTGAGCACCGAGGCATCGGCGCCGGCCCTCCGGGCAAGGAATCGATCGGCGCTTCGGTCGAGGAGCAACACCATCCGGGGTGGGGATTCCACTTGCTGGCGGATGTCCCTGACCACCGCCATCCCTCCCATGCTCCCCACCTGCATATCGACCAGGATCACGTCGGGGCGGGTCTCGATGACGGTTGAAGTGGCTTGCCGGGGATCGTCGACCTCGATGTATTGCCAGCCTTCGACGGCAAGCGCCGCCCGCACTTCGTTGACCACCCATGGGGTATCGGCCACCAACACCAGTTTGAGCATGGCAGCGACGTTACCGGCTCAGTCGCTGCTGGCTCGTTCGCTGCTGGCTCGGTCGCTGCGCTCCCTCGTTGTACTTGGTACCGCTACCGGGTCCTGCTGGAGGTCTGGGGGCGATGACCTGATCCTGTGGCATGGGTTCCGATGCCCGTACTTTGTACTGTGACCGCGACCTCGTCGCGTTACCGGCGCCCGCAACGTGCTGGCGGGGTTCAAAGTACAAAGTACGAAATACGAAATACGAAGTACGAACCTTCCGAGTGCCCGGTTTGCAGGGGAACGGGCACCTCTATCCTCACTCTCCGGTGAAGCTCCGGTCCCTACTCGTATTGATCGCGGTCGCACTTGCCCTGGGCGCCTGCGACCTAGCCGAGGCTGGTGGCATCGAGGTCATTGACGTCAGCGGGCCGCTGGACGCCAGGGCTCTGAGGTTCATGGCCAACTCGGTCGAGCTCGCCGCCGAACGGGGTCAGGTGCTGGCGATCCTCCAGATCAACTCTCCGGCCGTCCTCGACGGCGAAGGTTATGACCGGCTCCTCGAACTGCTGGCCAGCCCGCCACTGCCGGTGGCCTCCTGGATCGGGCCCGGACCGGCGGTCGCCTACGGGGGTGCCTCGGTTATCGCCGCCAACGCCGGGCGCACCGCCATCGCCCCCGGCTCGACGTGGGGGGTGGTCAACCCGGAAGTGCTCGGCGAGGACCGTCCCGAGCTCGCCGGGCCCCCCGATGCCCGACCTGCCGGTGAGTTGGAGTCGAGCGAACTCCAGCC
>CAYZKF010000059.1:0-8962 GCA_964479135.1 uncultured Acidimicrobiaceae bacterium | reverse complement strand
CCTCGCCGAGGTGATGAACGACGATGGGACCGTGGCGCGTCTCCCCGACCTGGAGCGGTTCGCCAAGGAGCACGAGTTGTTGATCGGGACCATCGCCGATCTCATTGCCTACCGACGGCAGCAGGAGAAGTTGGTGGAACGTGTGGTCGAAGCCCGAGTTCCCACCCGGCACGGGACGTTCCGTGCTCTAGGGTTCCGCTCCTTGGTCGACGACCGTCAGCATATCGCCCTGATAATGGGCGAAATCGGTGATGGCGAAGCAGTTCTCACCAGGGTTCACTCCGAATGCCTCACCGGAGACGTCTTCGGGAGTCTGCGTTGTGACTGTGGTGAGCAGTTGGATCGGGCTCTGGCACGGGTCGCGGCCGAGGGTCGCGGGGTGGTCCTCTACATCCGGGGCCACGAAGGAAGAGGTATCGGGTTGCTCCATAAACTCGCCGCATACCGACTTCAGGACGACGAGGGGATCGACACCGTCGACGCCAACGTCCACCTCGGTCTCCCCGTCGATTCCCGAGACTACGGGGTCGGGGCGCAAATCCTCTACGACCTCGGGGTGAGGTCGATGAGGCTGATGACCAACAATCCGACAAAACGTGCCGGGATCGAAGGTTATGGGCTCTCCATTCTCGAACAGGTCCCGATCAGCGTCGAGGCCAACCTGGAGAACCGCGATTACCTGCGGACCAAGGTCGATCGGCTCGGGCACACCATGGCGATCGACGAGGAAGAGTGACCAGGCAGGTCGAAGGCGCCCTGGACGGGGAAGGGCTCCACATCGGGATCGCGGTTGCCTCCTGGAACCGCACCATCACCGACCGGCTACTCGACGGTGCGATGCGGCGTTGTGACGAGTTGGGAGTCGCCGAAGTGACGGTGGCCAGGGTTGCCGGGGCTCTAGAGCTCCCGGTGACGGCACTGGCTCTGGCCCAGACCGGATGTGATGCCGTGGTCGCCATCGGCACCGTGATCAAAGGCGAAACCGAGCATTACGACATAGTGGTCCGAGAATCGAGTTCCGGGCTGTCACAAGCGTCGATGACTACCGGAATACCGATGGCCAATGCCATCCTCGCAGTGCACGACCCGGAACACGCCCTGGCCAGGTCGGCTGAAGGGGCCGCCAACAAAGGCCAGGAGGCGGTCGACGCCGCGGTGGTCGCCGCCAACACCATGGCCCAGCTCCGTGGTTGAGGCCGTCTTGAGGGATTTCCCCGGTCCACTGGTATCCTGTGGGGGACAACCAAAGGCAAGAGCGGAAGCCTCTGCTTCCCCACCCGGCCGCCATCAGGCGAGCCGCGGTCCGAGAGAGCCGGAATGCCGGCCAGCGGCAGCAGGGTTTTCGCCTGCTGCCTTTTTTCATATTTGGAGGTAACAGCATCAGCGAACTGCGAGTGAACGGAGCCATCAGGGCAAAAGAGGTCCTGGTGGTGGCACCGGATGGACAGCAGATCGGAGTCAAGAAGATCAACGAGGCGCTTTGGCTAGCCGAGCAACTCGATCTCGACCTGGTCGAAGTGGCTCCCAACGCCAAACCACCCGTCTGCCGTTTGATGGACTACGGAAGATACAAATACGAACAGTCGGTCAAGCAACGTGAGGCTCGCAAGAAGCAGACTCGCACCAGCATCAAAGAGCTTCGAATGAAGGTACGGATCGGCGACCACGACTTCGATATCACCAGACGCAAGGCTGCTGATTTCCTCGACGATCACGACAAGGTCAAGGTCACCATCCGCTTCCGGGGCCGTGAGAACGAGCGCCCCTCATTCGGCAGAGACCTCATGGATCGGTTGGCCGCCGAGCTCGCCGACCATGGTGTTGTCGAACAGGCGCCCAAGCTCGAAGGCAACTCGATGTCGATGGTGCTGGCCCCGGTGAGAAGGGCGAAGACCGCCGTGGTTGAAAAAGACGACCAGAGCGAGGAATAGGAGGACGCCGTGCCCAAGATGAAGACACATCGCGGCGCCAAGAAGAGATTCAAGGTGACCGGCAGCGGCAAGTTCATGCGCCGTCAGTCTGGACGCGGCCACCTGCGTCTGGCCAAAGGCAAGGCGACCTACCGGCGCCGCTCCGGAGAGGTGGAGATGGCTCCAGGCGACTCCAAGATCATCAAGAAACAACTGGGACGCTGAGGGAGGTTTGTCATGGCACGTGTGAAGAGAGCCGTCCAAGCCAAGAAGTCCCACAAGAAGGTCCTGGACCGGGCCAAGGGGTACAAGGGAGCGAGAAGCCGCCGATACCGCACCGCCAACGAGCAGGTGATGCATGCAATGCAAGACGCCTATCGGGATCGTCGCGCCCGCAAAGGGGAGTTCCGCCGTCTATGGATCGCCCGGATAAACGCCGCGGCCCGCCAGAACGGGACCACCTACAGCCAACTGATATCCGGTCTCAAGGCGGCCGAAATCGAAGTCGACCGGAAGATGCTGGCGGAGATGGCGGTCAACGACCCCGCGGCGTTCTCCCAATTGGTCGAGGTGGCGAAGAAGGGCTGATGACCGAGCCGCGCCGCCCCCGGAATCCGGCGGTGGTCGCGGCTGCTCGTCTTCACCGGACGCGTCATCGCCGCGAGTCGGGCCGAACCATCATCGAAGGGCCTCACCTGCTCGAAGAGGCCTTGGCGGCCGGAGTGGTCATCGAGACCGCCTTCGCCCTATCCGACGACGAGGCCACCTTCTCGGTGGGTGACGCCCATGGCTTTGAGGTAGTCCCGGTCGACCAGGATGCCCTGGCCCGCCTCGCCGACACCAAGACCCCTCGCGGCCCGGTGGCGGTGATCCCCATTCCGACCGGAGACGCCGACTACCTGGGCGACGTCCTGGTTGCTCACGGGCTCTCCGAGCCGGGGAACCTGGGCGCCTTGATCCGCACTGCGGCGGCTTTCGGATGGGGCGTGGCCTACACACCGGGCTCGGCGGACCCTTGGTCCCCGAAGACCCTCCGTGCCGGCTCGGGCGGGCACTTCCGGACCACCCTGATTCGCCTCGACGACCTGGACCAGCTCACCGAGTGGACCACGGTGGCCACCGTGGTCGAAGGGGGAATGCTCCCATCTGAGGTGAGCAGCGGCCCCTATGCCGTGCTGGTGGGGGACGAAGCGGCAGGGCTGCCCCACGAGATAGCCGAAGAGTGCGACGTCCAGGTCACCATCCCCATGCCGGGGGGAACCGAGAGCCTCAACGCCGGAGTCGCCGCCGGCATCGTCGTCTACGAGCTCAGCCTCCGCTAGTGCCCCGTCCACCATGACCACATCCGCGAGCATCTAACCTGCCCGCTTCTATGGATTCACTGTCCGAGCTCGACGCCGTGCTGGCCGAGGCCCCCGGTCTGATCGCCGCGGCGACATCCCTCGAGGCGCTCGACCGGGTCGAGTCGTCCCTCCTGGGGAGGAGTTCCCCGGTCGGGGAGGTGAGACGGTCGATGGGTGGTCTCGATTCGGAGGAGAGACCGGTGGTCGGGGCCCGGCTCAACGAGGTCACCGCCACCATTACCGAGCTCGTCGCTCAACGGCAACACGCTCTGGAAGCCGAAGAAGAGTCGTCCGGCCTGGGCGATGACGCCATCGACATCACTGTGGAGCGAGTGGTCTTCCCCCGTGGTTCGCTCCACATCATCCAGCAGATCATCGATGAGGTGGTCGACATCTTCGTCGGCCTCGGCTATCGGGTGGCCGATGGCCCCGAAGCCGAACTCGCCTTCTACAACTTCGACGCCCTCAACACCCCCAAGACTCATCCCGCCCGACTCGAGTCGGACACCATGTACCTCGACTGGGGTGTTCCCGAAGACGAGGTTCTGCTCCGCACCCAGACCTCACCGGTACAGGCCCGGTGGATGGAGTCACACCAGCCTCCGGTCTTCATCGTGGTTCCGGGCCGGACCTATCGGACCGACACCGTCGACGCCACCCACCTGCCGGTGTTCCACCAGATCGAGGGTCTCGCCGTCGACCAGGGGATAACGTTGGGAGACCTCCGGGGGACCTTGCTCCATTTCGCCCGGGAGTTCTTCGGCCCGAACACCAATGTCCGCCTCCGGCCGTCCTTCTTTCCCTTCACCGAGCCCAGCGCCGAGCTCGACGTGTCGTGTTTCGTCTGTGACGGGGGAGTTGTCGGGTGTCGTGTCTGTGGTGGAGCCGGCTGGCTGGAGATGCTGGGCTGTGGGATGGTCGACCCGAATGTCCTCGAGACGGCCGGGTACGACCCGAATCAGTTGAGCGGTTTTGCCTTCGGTATGGGAATAGAGCGACTGGCCATGGTCCGTCACGGGATCGACTCGATCAAACACTTCGTCGACAACGACATCCGCTTCCTGGGGCAATTCTGATGAGGGTCTCCCTCCGTTGGCTCGGGGAGTTCATCACTCTCCCCACCTCCGATATCGACGAGCTCGCCGGCGTGTTCACCATGCTGGGCCACGAGGTGGAGGGAATCGTCCCACTCCAGGCGGACTGGAGCGATGTTGTCGTCGGCGAAGTGGTCGAGATCGCCGGACATCCCGACGCCGACCGCATCCGGGTTTGTCAGGTCGACACCGGGACCGGGCCCGAGCAGATCATCTGTGGTGCCTGGAACTTCGACGTCGGTGCCCGGGTCGCTGTGGCTCGCCCCGGAGCCGTGCTCCCCGGCGATCACCAGATCGGCCGTCGAGAGATCAGGGGGGTGGTGTCCAACGGGATGATCTGCTCGGAACGAGAGCTCGGCCTGGGAGACGACCACGCAGGGATCCTGGTCCTCGACGACGCCCCGACCTTGGGGGTGCCTTTCCACGATCTGGTCGAGTTACCCGACGTGGTCTTCGACCTGTCGATCACTCCCAACCGACCTGATGCCATGTCCCTGGTGGGAATCGCCCGGGACCTGAGTGCCCACTACGGAGTCCCTTACCAGGTCCCCGATCGACCCTTGAGCACGGTGCCCGGCAAGACCACCGTGACCGTCGACATCGAGGACCCCGTCGGGTGCCGGCGGTTCACCCTCCGCGAGGTTCGAGGGATCTCCGTCGGTCCGTCGCCCCTTTGGGTCCGTCACCGTCTGAACAAAGCCGGGATTCGCTCCATCTCCAACGTGGTCGACGTCACCAACTATGTGATGGTGGAGCTCGGTCACCCTCTCCACGCCTTCGACGGGGACCGGGTTGCCGGGAACCGGCTGGAGATCCGCCGGGGACACGACGGCGAGACGTTGACCACGCTCGACGACGTTGAGCGAACCCTGACGTCTGAGGATCTCATCATCTACGACGAGGATGGTCCCACCTCGATGTCGGGGACGATGGGAGGGGCCCGCAGTGAGGTCTCCCCGGAGACCACGCGGGTGCTGATGGAGGCGGCCTCGTGGGATCCACCGACCATCATGTACATGGCGCGGCGTCACGACCTCCGCTCCGAGGCGTCGATTCGTTTCGAGCGTGGTGTCGACCCCAATCTCGCCGACCTCGCCAACCAGCGGGCCAGCGCCATGGTGGCGACTTTGGGAGGGGGAGAGGTTCTCGAAGACGGAGTCGACGTCGTCGCCGTCCCGGTCGCACCGGTCACCGTCGAGCTCGGTCTGAGTGACATCGAAAGGCTTCTCGGCTCAGGATTCACCACTGCTCGGGTGACCTCCATCCTGGAGAGCCTTGGGATGGAGGTTGTCGGGGACGACCCCATGCAGGTCACAGTCCCCACCTTCCGCCCCGACGTGACCAGACCGGCCGACCTGGTGGAGGAAGTGGCCAGGATCCATGGGTACGACGAGTTCGAGCCCACCCTCCCCACAGGCCCAACCGGGGGTCTCACCGCCGAGCAGAGGAGACTCCGTCGGCTCCATCGCTCGTTGGCCGGGCTCGGGTTGTCCCAGGCGATCAACCTGCCGTTTGTCGGTGTCGCCGACCTCGGTCGGCTCGGGCTCGGGACCGAAGGGCTCCTCACCGTGAAGAACCCTTTGCGTGAGGAGGAGAGCAAGCTTCGGCCGAGCATGCTCCCCGGGTTGTTGGCGGCGGTTCGTCACAACCTCGCCTATGGCTCGGCCTCGGTGGCGTTGTTCGAGACCGGCAGAGTGTTCTCGACCATCCCCGATCCCGACGACCCCCGGCTACCCACCCAGGTCGACCGGCTGGCGTGGGTGGTGGTAGGTGACGTCGGGCCCAGGACCCTCGACCGCACCGGCCTCGCCGCCGACGCATCGGTGTCACTGGGAGTGTGGACTCACCTGGCTCGGGACCTCGGCCTGGAGCCAACCCTGACACCGGCGTCGCCGCCCGGGTACCACCCGGGGAGGACGGCCGCGGTCACCGTCCGGGGACAGCTGATCGGCCATGTCGGAGAGCTCAGTCCGCGAGCGGGTCGGTCGTGGGAGATGCCCGGGCGGGTTGCACTGGCCGAACTCGACCTGGCGCCTCTCCTCGAGTCGGTGCCCCCAGCCGCCGGGGTGAGCCCTTCGGTGTTCCCTCATGTCGACTTCGATCTCTCCTTCCAGATTGGCAACGACCTGCTGGCCGGCGAACTGGTCAGAGTCACATCGTCGGCCGGTGGTGACCTGGTCGAGTCGGCGCGGGTCTTCGACGAATTCCGTGGGACGTCGGTCGAGGAAGGCAAGAGAGCTGTCGCAATCCGATACCGGCTCCGGGCCGACAAGCGAACTCTGGCCGCAGAGGAGATCGGGGCGGTCCGTCAGGCGATGATCCAAGCCGCCGCCGAGGTCGGGGCCGAGATGAGGGGTGCATGAGGGCAACATCGGCCCTCGAGGAACTGCTGGGCGGACCGCCCGAAGAGACCGCGCCGCTTCTTCTCGGATGTCAGCTCGTCTCCACGGTCGGGGAGGCGACGGTTCGGCTCCGGATCACCGAGGTCGAGGCGTACAAGGGCACCGACGACCCGGCCTCTCATGCCTTTCGGGGGTTGACCAACCGGAACCGGTCGATGTTCGCCCGACCGGGGACTCTCTACGTCTACCGCTCTTACGGTATCCATCATTGCGCCAACGTAGCGGCCGGGCCCGAAGGGATCGGGTGGGGAATTCTGATCCGCGGGGGACAGGTCGTCGAGGGGGAGTCGGTGGCGATCCGGCGTCGGGGACGCACCGCTGGGGTCAGCGACGGCCCGGGCAAAGTCTGCGAGGCTTTGGCGATATCGGGGGCGCACGACGGCCATGACCTCCTCGATGGTCTGCCTCCCGTCTGGCTAGAGCCGGGGTCGCCTCCCGAAGTGGTGGTCGCCACACCCCGGGTAGGGATCTCCCAAGCCAAGGACCGGCCGTGGCGGTTCGTGGCCGCGGTGTCGGCGAGTTCCTGAGCGGCGACGTTTACCCTGACCCGACCATGAGCGCGCCTGGCCTCGATCTCATTCTCCGCTACACCGACCAGGTGGTGCCCCACGAAGAGTTGGTGGCGAAGCTGGAGTCGGGACGACCACTTCGGGTCAAATTGGGGCTTGACCCGACCGCTCCGGCGGTCACCCTGGGGTGGGCGGTTGTGCTCCGCAAACTTCGTCAGTTCCAGGACCTGGGGCACACCGCGGTTCTTATTGTCGGCGACTTCACCGCTCGGGTGGGAGATCCTTCGGAACGGGCCGAGACTCGCAAACAGCTCACCGAGGCAGAGGTCAACCGGTATGCGGAGAGTGTTCTCGGCCAGTTCAAGAAGATCCTCTCCGAAGACAACCTGGAGATCCGCCGGAACTCGGAATGGCTGGGGGCGTTGGACATGTCCGGGTTGTTGGAGTTGACCAGCGCGGCGACAGTGGCCCAGATGTTGGAGCGCTCCGACTTCGCCGGCCGGTACCGATCGGGCACACCGATCTCGGTGATGGAGTTCCTCTACCCCCTGCTCCAGGGGTACGACTCGGTGGCGGTGGAGGCCGATGTCGAACTGGGAGGCTCCGACCAGCTGTGGAACCTGATGATGGGCAGGGTCGTCCAGGAGCGATACGGGATGAAACCCCAGGTCGCGGTGACCACGCCGATCCTGGTCGGTGTCGACGGAACACGAAGAATGGGTCAGTCTCTGGGCAACTACATCGGGATAGCCGAGGAGCCGGGGGAGATGTTCGGCAAGACGATGAGCATCCCCGATCCGGCGATGAGCCAGTGGCTGCGCCTCGCCGCCGACCTCGATCCCGAAGAGGTCGACTCGATCGAGTCCGCGTTGGCCTCGGGTGAACTCCACCCCAACATGGCCAAACGGCGTCTGGCCCGGGAGGTGGTCGCCCTCTATTGGAGCGAGGAAGCGGCCATCGCCGCCGAGGACGAGTTCGATGAGGTGTTCCGCCACGGAGGAGTCCCCGAAGAGGTGGAGACCCGCCAACTCCCACCCGGCGACACGGTGAGCCTACCGGCACTGCTCCGGGAGGTGTTCGGCGTGTCCGGGAGCGAGGCGCGTCGTCTTCTCGACCAGGGAGCGGTTGAAGCCGATGGGGCCATTCTCAGGGAATATGAGATCCCCAGGGAGATGTTGACCTCTAAGACACTCCGCGCCGGCAAGAGACGCTTCGTCTACCTGGTCGACTGACTTGCATAGACGTCCCGGCTGGCTACGATTGGTCACCGGCCGGGCAAAAGCTCGGCCGATCCGCTGACCGACAAGGCCCGCCAACCGCGAGGCCGTGTCGGCTTGTCGTCTGTATCGGGGTCGCGATATCATCGCCGACCCGTCTGACACTCGAAGAGTCGAGATGCGGAGCTGTGGGCTCCTTGACAACTGAACAATGTGCCAAAAGCCAGCAGGTGCACATCCTCCCCGTAGGGTGGAGGGTGGAGCAACCTTCGTGACATCCGAAGCGAGCATTCGCCGAGGAGGTCACGTGTGCAATCAAGTTCCGAGATCCCTCACGGGTCTCGGACAAAGCTCTGAGACCCTCACGGGTCTCGGACCCAAAAAGCACAAACCCTTCACTGACAGGACTTGCGCGCTCTGCGCGCGACGAACGTACGTTGGAGAGTTTGATCCTGGCTCAGGATGAACGCTGGCGGCGTGCCTAATG
>CAYZKF010000058.1:0-8977 GCA_964479135.1 uncultured Acidimicrobiaceae bacterium | reverse complement strand
TGGCCCAAGAAGGGGTTGACAGACCATGGGTAGACTTTGTATGTTTAGTAAACAATCAGAGTCAGGAGCCTCTGTTGACCGACACTCGTCCAATCTCGCGTTCCGGTTTGACCCCCCTTTCCACCAGGGCCAAGGCCACCCGGGGCCAGACCCGGCTCAACAACCTCCGTCTCGCCCTCCAGTTGGTCTACGCCGACTGGCCCACCTCACGGGCAGACGTGGCGAGGGCGTCACACCTCACCCCGGCCACCGCTTCCGACCTGGTCGACGAGCTCATCGAGCTTGGTTTGATCATCGAGGTGGGGACCGGTCCGTCGGCAGGGGGTAAGCCGCCCACCCTGATCGCACCAAACCCCGAGGGCCGGTCGCTGATCGCACTCGACCTTTCCTCGAGGGACTTTCAGGGTGCGCTGATCGATCTCTCCGGTGAGGTGGTGGCCACCGAGACCATCGAGAGCGCAACCGGGGACAAAGGCTTAGGGCTGGCGCGCGATCTGGTCACCCGGCTGGCGTCCCGGTCGACGGCTCCCCTTCTCGGTGTCGGCATCGGGACTCCGGGAGTGGTCGAGCCAGACGAAGGAGTGGTCACCTCGGCCAACCTCGATTGGCAGCAAGCCCGGCTTGCCGATGCCGTCACCGAAGGCACCGAGGCACCGGTCCACATCATCAACGACGCCCATGCCGCCGCCTTACACGAATACAGCGTCCACACCCCCAGAGTCAGCAGTCTGGCCTTGGTCCGGGTGGGCCGCGGCGTGGGAACCGGGTATGTCCTCGACGGGCATCTCTATCGGGGCGACAACGCCGCCACCGGAGAAATCGGCCATGTCCGTCTCGACGACGGCGGACAGACCTGCACCTGCGGCAATAGAGGATGCCTGGAGACGGTTGCCTCGATGTCAGCGCTGTTGCGGTCGGTCGGCGGTGACCAGACGCTGAGCCACGACCGGATCGCCGAGGTGGAATCCGACCCGGCCAACAGCGATGCCGTGATGGCCGTCGCAGTCGCCCTGGGACGGGGTCTGGCACCGATGGTTGCCCTACTCGCGGTGGGCAACATCGTCCTCTGGGGAGAGGTCACCTCCTTGAGCGACGCCTACCGGGAGGTTGTCGAGGACGAGATCCGGAGCCGGGTTCTGCCGGTCAACACCAGTCAGATCGAGGTGGGCTACGCCACCTCTGGGGGTGACGCCGTGCTCCGAGGAGCAGCCGGACTGGTTCTCTCCTCAGAGTTGGGTGTGGTCTGGTGACCGCGATGGTGGGTGGCATCGACATCGGTGGGAGCCGGACCAAAGCCTGCCTCGTCGTCGATGGCGCCATCGTGGCCACAGCCACGGTGGCTACCGAGCCCCGAGGTGCGCAGGGGTTGGCGATGGTCGCGGTCAGTGCGCTCAACAAGGTTTTGGCCGAGGCCGGTTACGCGAGTGACCGGCTGGACGCGGTGGGCATCGGTGTCCCGGGACAAGTCACCGGTGGTTGGGTTCGCCATGCCGCCAACCTGGGGGTCGACGAGGCGGGGGTCGACCTCGGCTCTCAGATGATCGGGGCGACCGGATTGCGCGCAGTCGTGGAAAACGATATGCGCTGCGCCGCCTTTGGCGCCTACTACCAACTCGCCACCGGCAATGGAGCGTTGGCCAACCTGGTCTACGTGGGCCTCGGCACCGGGGTCTCGGCCGGCGTGGTCCTCAACGGGGCGGTGTATCGCGGCAGCCGCGGCCTTGCCGGCGAGTTCGGTCATGTCGCTCTCGGCGCAGGCCACCCCTGTGTCTGCGGTTCCGTCGGGTGCCTCGAGACCGTGGTCGGGGCCGGTGCCCTTGGTCGAAGATGGCGGGGAGGCCCCGCCAGTGAGCTCTTTGCCTCGGCGGCGCGTGGCGACGAGGCGGCCACCGCGATCGCCCGAGACGCCATCGACCACCTGGCGCGGTCGATGTGGTGGCTGGCCGCCACCTACGACCCCGACCTCTTCTTCATCGGAGGTGGAGTCGGCGTCAACAGCCCTTACCTGCGCCAGTTGTTGGTGTCGCGCTGGGAGGAAATGGCCGCGCCCTCAGGGCTGGCCCGAAGTGTTCTGGATCCAGACCGTATCCGCATCTACGACCTCGACGAGCCGGTCGGCGCCTTCGGTGCCGCCCTCCTGGCGATGGGAGCTGCGGAGCGATCGGGAAAGCGAAGTGAGTCAGCAGATCGGGAGGAGGAAGAATCCCATGAATAGACGATGGTTGATCGCGGCGGTGACGGCATTGAGCCTCATCGTCGCGGCCTGCGCCAACCCCGGGGATGCGGGTGACACTACGACCACCGCAGGACAAGCGACGACAACATCGGTGGGGCAGACCACCACGACCGCGGAAGAGCCCGGAGGCCCAGAGACCCCATACCAGCATCTCAACGCCGCCCTGGCCGGGGAACTGAGTGGGAAGACGGTTGTGGTCAACTCGCAGTGGATCCAGGCCGAGGAGGAGAACATCCTCGCGGTGCTCGCTCCCTTCGAGGAGGCCACCGGGATCGAGGTGATCCATGAGGGCCTAACCGACTACGAGACCATCCTCACCGTTCGGGTGGAGGGCGGTGACGCCCCCGACATCGCCCAGATCGCCCAGCCGGGCAAGATGCGCCAGTTCGCCTCCGAGGGCAAACTGGTGGCGATCAGCGACTGGATCAACATGGACCAGATCGCGGCCGACTACATCGACTCGTTCATCGATCTCGGATCGTATGAAGGCGACATGTACGGGCTGTTCTTCAAAGGCGACCTGAAGTCGATCGTGTGGTACCCGATCGCGGCGTTCGACGATGCCGGGTACCAGATCCCCAACACCTGGGACGAGTTGGTGGCGTTGAGCGACCAGATAGTGGCCGACACCGGGACCACACCATGGTGTATCTCGATCGAGCACGGCGACGCATCAGGATGGGTGGCGACCGACTGGATGGAGGACATCCTGTTGCGGACCGCACCCCCCGAGGTCTACGACCAATGGGTCGCCCACGAGATCCCGTTCAATCACCCGGCGATCCTCGAGGCCGCCGATTACATGAGCGAGATCTGGTTCGCCGACGGTTACGTCTACGGTGGCAGCGCCGGAATCAACTCGATTTGGGTGGGAGACACCCAAACGCCGATGTTCGACGACGACGGGCCGGAGTGTTGGTTCCACAAGCAAGCCGCCTGGATCCCCGGGTTCTGGCCCGAGGGAACCGAGGCGGGTGTCGACAGCTCGTTCTTCTATTTTCCCCCGATCAAGCCCGAGTACGGCAGCCCCATTCTCGGATCCGGTGACATGTGGATGGTGTTCAACGACCGTCCCGAAGTGCGAGCACTTGTCGAGTACCTGGCCACGGCTGATGCCGCCCGACCCTGGATCGAGCGTGGTGGCTTCGTGTCACCCAACTCCTCGGTCCCGCTCGACTGGTACGAGAGCTACCCCAACGACGTGCTGGCAGCGATCATGGCCGAAGCGGACACCTTCCGTTTCGATGCCAGCGATGCCATGCCCGCCGAGGTTGGCCAGGGCACCTTCTGGTCGGCAATGGTCGAATGGGTCTCCGACAACGGTGCGGGGACCGAAGAGATATTGCAGAGAGTGGAAGACAGCTGGCCCAGCAGCTGAGCCACCCCTTATGTAGCGTGATGTCCGGGCCCGTCCGGGCCCGGACATCCACTTCGACACCATGACCCGACCAGGCCAACACCGGGGCGAGGACAGGACCAAGCTGGCTTTGAGGACACTGGTCTTCGGCGTGTTGATCGTGATCACCATCGCCGTCCTCTGGCTCGGCGTGGTGATACTCCTCGACCCGAGCGCGGCATCGAGGGTCCTGATCTCGGTCTACCGGTTCGTCGGAGCCGAGGGCCAGGCCACCGCGATCGAAGCCCGGGGCCTGCAACCGGGTTTCACCCGGTTGATCACAGTGATCTTCGCCCTGATTGTCGGTATCGGCGGGGTCTGGGTGTTGTTCACCACCGCCAACGCTTTGGTCGAGATCCTCCCCGAGAAGATCGCCCCCTGGCTGCGTCCCTGGGTGTTCGTCCTTCCTGCGGTGGCCCTCCTCGGGGTCTACCTGGTGTTCCCCGTGGTCCAGACGATCAGACTCAGCATCACCGAAGACGGTGGCTTCTTCGACAACTACGCCTACGTCTTCACCGATCGCAACATGCGGATCGCACTGCGCAACAACCTGCTCTGGCTGGCGATCGGCACCTCCGGATCGGTGGTGATCGGGCTGCTGTTCGCGGTCCTGGTCGATCGGGTCAAGCGCGAGGCCTTCGCCAAGGCTTTCGTCTTTCTCCCCCTGGCCATATCGGCGGTGGGGGCTTCGGTGATCTGGCGGTTTGTCTACGCCTGGCGTCCGCCAGGACGTGACCAGATCGGCATGCTCAACGCCCTGTGGACTTCGTGGGGCAATGATCCGGTTCCGTTCCTTCAGGTCATGCCCTGGAACAACCTGTTTCTCATCGTCATCATGATCTGGCTGCAGACCGGGTTCGCCATGGTGATCCTCTCCGCGGCGCTCAAGGCGGTTCCCTCAGAGCTCATCGAAGCGGGCCGCATCGACGGCGCCGGCGAGCGCCAGCTCTTCTTCCGGGTGGTCCTCCCCACGATACGGGGTGCGGTGATCACCGTCACCACCACGATCTTCATCGCCATCCTCAAGGTGTTCGACATCGTCTTCGTCATGACCGGCGGACGTTTCGAGACCGAGGTCATCGCCAACCGGATGTTTGCCGAGATGTTCCGGTTCCGGAACTTCGGGAAGGCCTCGGCACTGGCGGTGATTCTGCTGGTGGTGGTGATCCCGATCATGGTGGTCAACATCCGCAACCTGAGACGTCAGGGGATCGGGGCATGACCGTCGTCGCCTCCAAGCCGTTGCCGACCCCGAGCCTGAGTGTGGGGCGCCGATCCCCATTCGGGAGGGTTACCGACAACCTGGCGGTGAGGGTCGGGGTCTTCGTCATCGCCTTCTTCTGGACCTTGCCCACCGCGGGAATCCTGATCTCCTCGTTCCGGGAGCCCAACGCCATCCGCCAGTCGGGGTG
Organism: uncultured Acidimicrobiaceae bacterium; assembly: GCA_964479135.1. Classification (GTDB taxonomy): domain Bacteria; phylum Actinomycetota; class Acidimicrobiia; order Spongiisociales; family ZC4RG35; genus ZC4RG35. Next base: position 3,933 of record CAYZKF010000058.1, on the reverse strand, counting down.
GTGGCAGGTCTTGGCCCATCCCTTCGAGCTGAGCCAGTGGACGTTGGACAACTACAGCGCGGTGCTGGCCAACGGTGGCATGGCCGATGCCTTCATCAACAGCCTGGTAGTGACCATCCCCGCCACGGTGATCCCGATCACCATCGCCGCCTTCGCCGCCTACGCCTTCGCCTGGATCAGGTTCCCGGGACGGTCGCTCCTCTTCGCCATCGTCGTGGCGCTGTTGGTCGTCCCTCTCCAGATGACCCTGGTCCCCCTGCTCCGTCTCTACGGAGACCTGGGCCTCACCGGAAATTTCCTCGGGATCTGGCTGGCGCACACCGGGTTCGGGCTGCCCCTGGCCATCTATCTGCTCTACAACTACATAGCCACCCTTCCCGGCGACATCCTCGAGTCGGCGGCGATCGACGGGGCGAGTCACTTCACCACCTTTGTACGACTGGTCCTGCCCCTTTCCTTCCCCGCCCTGGCCGCCTTCGCCATCTTCCAGTTCCTCTGGGTCTGGAACGATCTCCTGGTCGCTCTGGTCTTCTTGGGCACCGGATCGAGGACCGCCATCCTCACGGCTCAGCTCAACGAGCTGGTGGGGACCCGGGGCGAGGACTGGCATCTACTCACCGCGGGAGCTTTCATCTCCATGGCGGTACCACTGATCGTGTTCTTCTCACTCCAGCGCTATTTCGTCAGGGGCCTGCTCGCAGGCTCGGTGAAAGGATGAGCGTCGCCGACTCCCATCTGATGCTCGCTTTCGAAGGCACCGAGGTGCCCGATTGGTTGCGTCGACGTCTCGAGGAGTCTCCACCTGCAGGTGTCACCCTGTTCCGCGAATGGAATATGACATCTCCCGATCAGGTCGCCGAGTTGACATCCACCCTGCAGGGGCTCAACTCGTCGCCGCTGCCCCTCCTCATCGCGGTGGATCAGGAAGGAGGCCAGCTTCTCGGGTTGACCGGGTCGACACCGTTCGCCGGGAACATGGCATTGGGTGCAGCCGGCGATCCCGGCCTCGCTTCCGAGGTGGCCAGGGCCATGGGTCGCGAGTTGGCGGCGGTGGGAATCAATGTCAATTACGCCCCGGTCGCCGATGTCGCCAGCCGGGTCGACAACCCCTCCCTCGGGGTTCGCAGCTTCGGCGACGACCCTGGCGAGGTGGCCTTGCTGACCGCGGCGATGGTGCGGGGACTCACCGAGAGTGGCGTCCACGCCACCGTCAAACACTTCCCCGGCAAAGGTGAGGCCCGGGTCGACCCCCACTACCAGCTTCCTCTCCTCGACCTCGACCGGGAGCGTCTCGACGCGGTCGAACTGCCCCCGTTCCGGGCAGCCTTCGAGGCCGGGGCCGGGCTTTTGATGATGGGCCATTACCTGGTGCCTTCGATCACCGGCAGCGACCAGGTACCGATCTCGGCGTCGCCACTTGGGATCGACGGCTTCGTCCGAGCCGAGATGGGATTCGGCGGAGTGGTGATAACCGACGCTCTCGACATGGGGGCGCTCGACCAGGGGCCGGCCCAGGTGGTCGAGATCATCTCGATGATGCGGGGAGGGACCGACCTCCTCCTCTGTATGCCCGACCTCGCCCTTCAAGAAAGAGTCCGGGTTGCCGTTGAACGGGGCGTCTCCCGGGGTCTGATACCAGCTGACACGTTGGCGGCCTCTCACCGGAGGATCGACGAGCTCCGGGCTTCGACCCCTGATGGCACTCTCGACCCCGGCGTTGTCGGCGGCAGTCATCTCGCCGGCGAGTTGGCCGGGAGGTCGGTGACCGTGGTTCGCGACGACCATGGGCTGCTTCCCCTCCGTTTGAAGCCAAGTGCCCGGGTCCTCTCACTCGAGCCGGTCCCAACCAACGTCACCCCGGCCGACACCACCGCCCTCTATCCACCCCTCCTCGCCCGATCCCTGAGGCGCAATCACACCGAAGTGAGCGAAGTGGTCTACCCCCATCATCCCACTGGCAACGACATCGACGGTTTGATCAACCAGCTCGACGACCACGATGTCGTGGTGGTGGGTACGGTCGCCGCCACCCCGGGTCAGATCGAGCTGGTCAAGGCCATCCTCGCCACCGGGAAGCCGGTGGTCACCGTGGCCCTACGCACACCCTACGACCTGGCGGGTTTCCCCGAGGCGGGCACCCACCTCTGCACCTACAGTGGGCACGAGCCGTCGCTGATCGCCCTCTCCGACCACCTCTTCGGCGGGGTCGGGTGCTCGGGTCGGCTCCCCGTGGCGATTCCCGGGCTCTACCCGCGGGGCCACCGGATGGTGACATGACCGACCCGCTGCAAGGGTTCGGCTTCAGTAGCGGGCGTCTCGCTGAGATCCCCGATCCGAGTCCCGACGGGACCGGGGCCCGGGCCGGCCTCATCGACCTCCAGATGAACGGGGGCTGGGGGCACGACTTCACCAGCGATCCCTTCTCGATCTGGAAGGTGGGGGAGAGGCTTCCGGCGACCGGCGTCACCTCATTCCTCCCCACCATCGTCACCGCGCCATATGGAGTCGTCGAGGCCGCCATCGAGACCCTCGAGGAGGGCCCGCCGCACGGTTACCGGGGTGCCGAGGCGGTCGGTCTCCACCTCGAAGGCCCCTGGATCTCGCCGGAGTGGAAAGGCGCCCACGATCCCGGCCAAATCAGACCCCCCGACCCGGAGGTCTCTCGTCGATGGGCCGAGTCGGGGATGGTCCGGATGGTGACCATGGCTCCCGAGCTGTCCGGTGCCTCGGAGACCGCGGACATTCTCGCCGGAGCCGGTGTCGTGGTGTCGGCAGGCCATACCGGTGCCGACTACGCCACGGCCAGGGACGCCCTGGCGGGGAATTGGTCGGCGGTAACCCATCTGTTCAACCAGATGACCCCGTTCCATCACCGGGCACCGGGGACGGTCGGGGCTGCCCTGCTCTCCGACCGGCCATGCGGGATCATCGTCGACGGATTGCACAACGATCCAGCCACCGTTGAGTTGGCCTGGCGGCTCCTCGGGCCCGACCGGCTGGTCCTGGTGACTGATGCGATGGCGGCCGCCGGGCTGGAGAATGGGGAGTACGTCTTGGGAGGTCAGCAGGTGAAGGTGGGCCCTGACGGCGCCCGCACCGACTCGGGCGCCCTCGCCGGGGGCTTGCTGACCCTGGACCGGGCGGTGGCCAACCTCGTAGCCTCGACTTCGGCGACCATCGACCAGGCTCTGGCCTGTGCCTCGGCGAACCCGGCGCGGGCCCTCGGCCTCCCCGACCGGGGACGTCTGGTCCCGGGAGCGAGAGCCGACATCGTGGTCTTCGATGACGACCTGCAGGTGGTCCGGGTCTTGGTCGGGGGTATCGAGGTCTACGACGGGACATGAGATGAGTCTCATCTCCGAGATCGGCGAGCAGCCCGAGATGCTGGCCCACACCCTGGCCTCGAATCGGGTGGGAGCGCAACGGGTCGCCGACCTGGCCGAGGGGTCCACTCACGTCGTTCTCGCCGCCCGGGGGACCTCTGACAACGCCGGACGTTATGCCCAGTACGTGTGGGGTACCCGCAATCGTCTCACTGTGGCCCTGACCACACCGTCCCTGTTCTCGGTCTACGAGGAGCCGCCCCGGCTCGGGACCGCCTTGGTGGTGGGGATCTCCCAGAGCGGTGAGTCTCCCGACATCGTCTCGGTGCTTGCGGAGGGCCGGCGCCAAGGCCGACCCACAGTCGCCATCACCAACCGAGCCGATTCACCCCTGGCCGACACCGCCGACGTGGTGCTCGATCTCGCCGTCGGTGAGGAGACCGCGGTGGCCGCCACCAAAACCTATACCGCCCAGCTGGCAGTGGTCGCCCTGGTCTCCGAGGCGATGGCGGGCAGGTCGGGGGCACTCGAGGTGCTCCCCTCGCTGGTGCGAGACGCCCTCGGTCGCTCGGAGAAGGCCGGCGAGCTTGCCGAATCGTTCACGGGGATC
>CAYZKF010000057.1:0-9044 GCA_964479135.1 uncultured Acidimicrobiaceae bacterium | reverse complement strand
GAAGTGACCGGGCCCCTCGCCGGCTTCTGGCGGCGTTTCGACTTCGAGCCGGACGACTTCCAGGTCGAGGCCGCCCAGGCCATCGAGGCCGGATTGTCGGTGGTGGTAACCGCCCCGACCGGGTCGGGCAAGACCCTGGTCGCCGAGGCCGCCATCCACCTCGCCTTGGGCCGGGGGATGAAGGCCTTCTACACCACACCGATCAAGGCGCTCTCCAACCAGAAGTTCGCCGACTTCTCGGCGATCCACGGTGAGGGAGCGGTCGGTTTGCTCACCGGGGACAACGTGGTCAATCCTGACGCCCCGCTGATCGTCGCCACCCTCGAGGTGCTGAGGAACATGATCTACACCGATCCCGACTATCTCGAGGCTGTCGGGTTGGTGGTGCTCGACGAGGCTCACTACCTCCAGGATCGTGCTCGTGGTGCGGGGTGGGAAGAGGTCATCATCCATTGTCCGGAGCATGTCCAGTTCATCTGCCTTTCGGCCACCATCTCCAACAACGCCGAGTTCGCCTCGTGGATAGGGGAGCGGAGAGGGCCGACCAGTCTCATCGCCACCGACCATCGTCCGGTCCCGTTGGAGTCGATGTACATGGTCAAGGATCGGATGGGTGCCCAAACCCTCCACCTCCTCCCCACCTTCATCAAACGTGACGGGCGGACCCGGCCCAACCCTCGGATCGAGAGCATGCTCCGGCTCGAGAAAGGGAGACGGCGCAGGTTCACCACTCCTAGTCGAACCGAGACCGTGGAACGGCTGGCCGCAGAGGACATGCTTCCAGCCATCTACTTCATCTTCTCCAGGGCGGGCTGTGACGCCGCCGCGATGCGACTGGTCGACACCGGGCTTCGTCTCACTGACCGAGAGGAGCGCGAGTCGATCCGGGAGATCGTCGAGGAGCGGACCTCTCACCTCACCGAGACCGATCTGGCAGTGCTCGGCTACGACCGGTGGATCACCGGGCTCGAGGTGGGTGTGGCCGCTCACCACGCCGGGCTGGTGCCCGCCTTCAAAGAGACCGTCGAGGAGCTCTTCGAGTTGGGTCTGCTCAAGGTGGTCTTCGCCACCGAGACCCTCGCCCTGGGGATCAACATGCCGGCTCGCTCGGTGGTTCTGGAGTCTTTGAGCAAGTTCAACGGCGAAAGCCACGAGGTGCTCAGACCCGGCGACTACACCCAGCTGACCGGGAGGGCGGGACGACGGGGGATCGACGTCGAGGGCTTCGGCGTGGTGCTCCACTCGCCGTTCGTCAACTTCTCACAAGTCACCGAGGTGGCGTCTCTCGGCGCTCACCAGTTGAAGTCGAGCTTCAGACCGACCTATAACATGACGGCGAACCTGATCGCCAACTACCCCGAGTCCGAGGCCGAGTCGCTTCTCGAGGCTTCGTTCGCCGCTTTCCAAAGAGAAGGGGAGATCCACGAGGCCGAAAGCACCATCGAAGCTCTGGAACATCAGATCGCCCGGGAGACCGAGGTCGCCAGGTGCGAGCGGGGGAGTGTCGAGGAATACTTCGGTCTGGTCGAGTCCCTGGCCCACAAGAGACACAACGACGGCATCGCCTCGGGGCTGGGTGCCGGAGACGTGGTCCAGGTGGTGGGCGGGCGCAACGACGGCCGTTACGCGGTGTTGAGGAGACTGTCGAGCAAGGATGACGGGGTTCGGTACCTGGTGTTGTCCACCTCGGGCCGGGTGAGCACCCTCCGCTTCCGAGATATCACCGCGGCCAGCCAGGCGTTGGGCAAGATCAGCCTGCCCACCCCGTTCAAGCCCCGCGACCGGCGGTTCATCAACGAGACGTTGCGTCGACTCCGTGGGGTGCCCCCGAAAAGGTCCGACCGGTCGCCACAGGCACACCGGCTCATCGAGCACCCGGTAGCCGACTGCCCCGATGCCCCGAGACATCTGGCAGCACTGCGCCGGGTCAACCGGCTGAACCGGCGACTCGAGCAGCAGATCGCTCTGAGCAGGGGAAGCGGCCATGGGCTGGTCGAGGAGTTCAAGTCGATTCGCGGTCTGCTCGAGAAACTCGACTACACCTCGGGATGGCAGCTCACTCCCCGTGGGGAGCGACTTCGGCGTCTCTACAACGAGTCCGATCTGCTGCTCGCCGAGGCCATAGAACATGGCGCCCTGTACGGGCTCGACCCGGCGGAGATGGCTGCCCTGCTCTCTGTCTTCGTCTACGAGCCTCGATCCGACCAGGCCTCGCCTGCGGAGTGGCCGACGACCGAGTTGCATCGGCGTTGGGAGGTCATCGAGGATCTGTGGAACGATCTGACCCGTCAGGAGAGGGAGAGCCGCTTGACACCGACCAGGAGGCCCGATCCAGGCTTCGGACTTCTCGCCTACCTCTGGGCCTCCGGAACCGAGTTCGAGGCCCTCCCCACCAAGGGGATGGCCGCTGGAGACTTCGTCCGGGTGTCTCGACAACTGGTCGATCTGCTCCGCCAGGTCCGCGACGGGATCGGTGAGCTCGCCGATGAGGCAGGCCCGGCAATACGTGACGTCGACCGTGGTGTGGTCGCCGCCCAGGGGGTCGGCTGAGTTGAGCAGATGGCTGGTGGTGGTCAACAGATCCGCAGGTCGATCCCCTACCGGGCCGGATCGGGTCAGGGAGGCTCTGGCGGTCTGGGGAATCGACCATGAGATGGTGGTCCCGACAACTCCCACCGAAAGCCGGCAGGCGCTTCGCGATGGTGCCGATCGAGGAATGACCCACTTCGCCATGGTCGGCGGGGACGGGACCGTCAATCTGGCGGTCAACGAGTTGCTTGCAATGGGTCTCGGCGAGCTTCCCACGATCGGCGTACTCCCTTCGGGAACCGGGTGCGACCTTCTCCGCACCTTTGCCCTTCCCCAGGAGCTGGGCGCGGCGGCTCGTCACCTCTCCACCGAGGACACCTACGACATCGACGTGGTGACCCTGGAGGGGGCGTGGGGTCTCAGGTATTACGTCAACGTGGCGCAGGTCGGGGTCGGTGCGGCCGCTGCCGAGACCGCCCCCCATATCGCCCGTCGGTTTGGCGCGGCGAGATACCCGATGGCTTTCGCCTACCGTCTTCCCCGGTTCCCCAGAGCCAATGTCAAGGTGACCACCGAGCGGCGAACCTACGAGTCTGATGCGTTGGCGGTGATCATGGCCAATGCCCAATTCTTCGCCGGAGGCTGGAACGTGGCGCCGCGGGCCACGCTGATGGATGGGGTGGTCGACATCCAGGTGATCAGCCCACGGAAGACCCAGGCTCCCGCCCTGGTCCCCAAAGTGATCAGGGGGACCCATCTGACCGAGCGCACCGTCCGCAGATTCAGCGCCGCCGAGTTCCTCATCGAGACCGATCCGACCTGGCCACTCGAGGCGGATGGTGACCTGGTGGGGAATACGCCGGTGTCCGGTCGGGTTGTGCCCGCGGCGATACGGCTCAAGATCTGACGACCACCCGTATACTGCCGCCGCCGCCCACCCCGAGAACCGAGATGGCCGCCAAGAAGCCCAAGACCGCAACAGAAGAATCCCCGCCGGAAGAGGTCATCGACGACGACGTCGAATCCGACGAAGAGCCGGACGACATCGACGACGTTCTCGATCTCGAGGATGACCTCGAGGTGGTCGTCGACGTCCCAGAAGCCGACGACGACGACGAGGACACGCCCGACCCTGAAGTCGAGGAAGATGACTCGGACGAGTACGACGATGACGACGAAGACGATGACGAGCACGACGAAGACACCGCCGACGCCCTCGAGGAGTTGGAGAACCAGGAGCTTCAGCTTCTAGAAGACGAGGCCAACGAGGCGATGCTGGTCGACGAGGTCGAAGAACTGCGGGCGATGAGACGCGCCGAGCTCACCATGAACGTCGACGCCCAGGTCCAGAAGTCCGACGAGTTCGTATGTCAGTCGTGTTTCATGGTGAAGAGGACCAGCCAACTGGCCAACAAACGCAAGATGATCTGTCAGGACTGTGTCGCCTGACTCTGGGGACCCTGGAAAAGTCACCGTCGTAGTACCGACCTACAACGAACGCGAGAACCTCGCCGATTTGGTGACGGCGGTGAGAGCGCACGGTTACCGGCTCCTCGTCGTCGACGACAACTCGCCCGACGGGACCGGCGACCTCGCCGACCGGCTGGCCGACTCCGACCAGGAGATCGCGGTTCTCCACCGGGCAGCCAAAGAAGGGCTGGGAAAGGCATACGCCGAAGCCTTCGATCGACTCATCGCTTCGGAAGAGGCCGATGTCATCGTGGAGATGGACGCCGACTTCTCCCACGACCCGGACGACCTCCCCCGCCTGGTTGCCGCGGTGGCTGCCGGCGCCGACCTGGTCATCGGCTCTCGTTATGTGCCCGGCGGTGAGACGCCGGACTGGCCGCTGACCAGACGATTGATATCGAAGGGTGGCAACACCTACGCCAGGCTGATGCTGGGCGTCCCCATACGGGACACCACCGCCGGGTTCAGGGCGTTCCGGGCCAAGGCGTTGGCTGGTATGCCCTATCGGGACACCCGTGCCTCGGGATACGGGTTCCAGGTGGAGATGGCCTGGTTGGCACATCGGACAGGGTTGACAGTTGTCGAGATCCCGGTCATCTTCCGGGATCGGACCAGAGGAACCTCCAAGATGGGGACACGGATCGTGATCGAGGCGATGTGGCTGGTCACGGTGTGGGGGCTGGGCCGGCTGCGCCGGTCGGTACGGTTGACCGGCAGATGATCATCACCGCCCGCTCGGCCACCCAGAGCGACCTCGGAGTCTTGGTCGATCTCTACCGGGGCCTGGAAGAGGAGATGACCGTGCTCCACCCCATGTGGCCCAAAGCCGACGGTCTCGATGAGCCGGTCGAAGCAGCGTTCTCGAGTCTGATCGACGATCCCCGATCGGTGGTTCTGATCGGGGATCTGGAAGGAGTCCCGGTCGGGTTTGTGGTCGCTCGGGAGGAGTCGATGCTTGCTCAGGCCGGGTCGGAACGTGTGGGGGCGATCAGACTGATCTATGTGGATCGGGAGGCGCGGGAGGTCGCCGTTGGCGAGGAGATGCGGGACACCTTGATGACCCTCCTCCGCGAGCGGGGAATCACCAAGTTCGATGCCCACGTCCTCCCCGGTCACCGCCTGGCCAAGAACTTCTTCGAGTCGGGAGGTTTCGCCGCGCGCTCGATTGTGATGCATCACGATGACAACCGGTGAGCTACGTCCGGTTGTCGGGGTGGGAGTGGTCGTCGTCGAGGAGGGCAGGATTCTTCTGATCCGGCGTGGCCGGGAGCCGGGCAAAGGGCTGTGGACGGTCCCGGGGGGGAAGGTCCGCTTCGGCGAGACCATGCGAGAGACCGCAGCTCGCGAGGGCTATGAGGAGACCGGACTCGAGGTGGAGGTCGGGGAGCCGGTATGGATCGGGGAGATCGTCGAGGGGGAACATCACATCGTCATCGTCGACTTCTCGGCGTCGGTGACCGGAGGAGCGCTGCGCGCCGGTGACGACGCCGTCGACGCCGCCTGGGTCGATCTAGACGAGGTCCGCGATCTCCCTCTGACTGTGACGATGCATCAACTCCTCGATACATTGAGGCCATGAGCTCTGAGGTCATCACCCTTCTCCAACAGCTGATCCGGAACCAGTGTGTCAACGACGGGACTCCGGGGAGCGGTCATGAACACCGTTCAGTGGCAACACTTCAAGAGTTCTTCGGTGTCGCGGGTGAGGTCTTCGAGCCTACCCCGGGTCGCCAGTCCCTGGTCTACCGGGTGGCCGGAGACGACCCGGCAGCCCCGGCTTTGGCCCTGGTACCTCATACTGACGTCGTCCCCGTCGACCCATCGGGGTGGTCGGTCGATCCGTTCGCTGCCGAGATCATCGACGGACTGGTCTACGGACGGGGAGCGGTCGACATGCTCAATGTCACCTCGGCGATGGCCGCCGCAGCTCGCCCTTACATAACCGGAGACCTGGTACCCAAGGGAGACCTGATTTTCATCGCCGCTGCCGACGAGGAGGCAGGCGGGATCCACGGGGCAAAGGCTTTGGCCGACGAACGCTGGGATCTGGTTGGAGCCGAATATGTGCTCACCGAAGTCGCCTACCCGGCCCTGGAATACGCCGACGGCCCGGTGGTGCCGGTGGCGATCGGGGAGAAGGGAGGGTTCTGGTCGGTGCTCAGGGCGACTGGTTATCCCGGTCACGGCTCGGCGCCGTATGGCTCGGACAATGCCCTTCGAAAGATCGTCGATGCTCTCAAAGGGATCTTCGACACACCGATGCCGGTGGGGATAATCCCCGAGTGGGCCGACTTCGTCGCCGCCCTCGCCTTGGACCCGGAGATGCGTGATGCACTGACCGACCCCGACCAGGTCGACCGAGTGATCGACGACCTGGCGGTCACCGACCCGCTGTTCGCCCGATATGCCCATGCCTTGACCCATCTCACCATCTCGCCGAACATGCTCGACGCCGGGGTCAAGGTCAATGTGATCCCGGACCAGGCGAGCGCTGTCGTCGACATCCGCTCGCTGCCGGGGATGGACCGCACCTTCGTCGAGTCCCATCTCAACAAAGCCATGGGCCAGGCCAGCGATGACATCGAGATCGAGGGCGTGAGCTACGACCTGGGAGCCACGGTCAGCCCGACCGGGAACCCGCTCTGGGAGGCGATCGGGCGCGGCGTCGAGGAGCTGGAAGGTCATCGCAACCTGCTCCCCACCCTGATGACCGTGGGCACCGACGCCCGATTTTGGCGGGCCAAAGGCTCGATCGGCTACGGAGTCGGCCTCTTCGACGACCGGATGACCTTCTCCCAGATGCTTGCCCTGTTCCACGGTCACGACGAGCGGGTTTCGGTCGTTTCAGTGGAGAAGACGACCGCCCTCTACGAGAGGGTCTTCCACCACTTCCTTTCCCCTTGATCGAAGTCGTCTGCGACCTCGACGGGGTGATTTACCGGGGATCCCGGGTCCTCGACGGCGTCCCCGAAGCGATGACACGACTCCACCAGGCGGGTGGGCGTCTGGTCTTCGTCACCAACAACTCGACCCGGGCTCCGGCGCAGGTCGCGTTGCGGATCGAGGAGATGACCGGTGTCCGTTGCCGGGGCGAAGACGTCTGTACCTCACCCGAGGCGGCTGTGGGAATGCTCCGACCCGAAGACGCTCCGACCTTCGTCGTCGGCGAAGACGGAATCACCGACGTGTTGGCAGGGGCGGGATGGCCGATCACCTCCGATGCGAACACTGCCGGCTCGGTGATGGTGGGGCTGACCCCGAGAGTCGACTACCACTGGCTGGCGGCAGCTGCCAACGCCGTCCGACGGGGCGCCCGGTTCATCGCCACCAACGTCGACCCCACCTACCCCACCGAGGACGGGCTTCTTCCCGGAGCCGGAGCCATAGTGGCCGCGATCGCGGTGGCTTCCGGGGCTCAACCGGAAGTGGCGGGAAAACCCCACCGTCCCATGATCGACCTGGTCCGACGACGGGTCGACGGGCCGGCCTGGGTGGTGGGGGACCGGGTCGACACCGACATGGCGATGGCCGCAGTCGAGCCCGAGTGGACCTCGATCCTGGTTCTGGGTGGGGTGACCGACCGCGGAGCCCCCGGGGTCGACGCCGACTACGTCGTGGACGGCTTCCCCGCCGCCATCGACCTCATACTCGGTCATTCCTGATCAGGTCGAGGTAGGTCTCCCGCTCCACCACCAGCCGATCCGCACCGTCGGCGACGAAGACCACCGCGGGCCGGGGGACCTTGTTGTAGTTGGATCCCATCGAGTGGCCGTATGCCCCGGTGACCGGGGTGGCCACGATGTCTCCGACGGCGATGTCGGAGGGCACCAGGGCGTCGGCGACCAGGACGTCACCCGATTCACAGTGTTTGCCGACCAGGCGGACCGCCCGGTCGCGGGGGGCGGACACCGATCTGGGGAGAAAAGTCTCGTACCCGCTCCCGTATAGGACCGGTCGCGGGTTGTCGCTCATCCCCCCGTCGACGGCCACATAGGTCCTGATCCCCGGTATGTCCTTGATCGTCCCCACCGTGTACAAGGTGATCGCCGCTCCGGCGACGATGGCCCGGCCCGGCTCGACGGAGAGGCTGACCTCCAGGTGGTTGATCGCCAGCGCCTGTTTCAAGCCGTCGGCGTACTCCTCGATGGAAGGGGCGGTCTCACCTTCCACGTAGGCCACCCCGAGACCACCCCCCATCGACAACTCCTCGACACCGTGGCGGCGAACGAAATCGGCCACCGTGGTCAACGCCGAGACGAATGAGGAGACCAGAAAGACCTGGGATCCGATGTGCATGTGGATGCCCCTGAGTCTCAGACCTGGATTGTCCCGGGCCGAAGTCACCGCGGCATCGGCGGCACCGGTGGAGAGGGTGAACCCGAACTTGGAGTCGTCTTGTCCGGTGGCGACATAATTATGGGTGTGAGCCTCGACCCCCGGGGTCACCCGGATCAGTGCGTCGAAGACATGGCCGGTTCGGGAATGGAGAAGCGCGATCCGGTCGAGCTCGTCGAAGCTGTCCACCACCAGGCGCCCCACTCCGGCCTGAGCAGCCTCGGCCAGTTCCTCGAGGCTCTTGTTGTTCCCGTGCACCACCAGACGCTCACCGGGGACCCCGGCGCTCAGAGCGACGAAAAGCTCGCCACCGGTGGCGACATCGATCCGCATCCCTTCCTCATGGGCGAGGCGGGCCATCGCCATGTTGAGAAACGCCTTCCCGGCATAAACCGCTCCCTCGTCGAAGACGGCCCGTGCCCGACGGCAGCGACTGCGAAGGTGGGACTCGTCGTAGACGAACAGTGGGGTCCCGTAACGCTGGGCAAGGTCGAGGGTCGAGCACCCGGCGACGAACAGCTCGCCGCCAGGGCCGACCGACGCCGAGTCGGGGAGGAGATGCCAGGGGAGGGTGCTCAACCCGGGCAGTGTGGCACGAAGGCATAATCGTTCTCGAATGGACCTGAACAAACAGCAAATAGAAGAGCTGGAGGCCGCCCTGGAACGGCTGAACCAGCTCGACCCGGCCCTTCTCCCCGACCCGGCGGCCG
>CAYZKF010000056.1:0-9120 GCA_964479135.1 uncultured Acidimicrobiaceae bacterium | reverse complement strand
GCCAGGCGGTACAGCTTCTTGGGCTCGATGAACATCACCGGGTCGGGGTCCTCGAAGGCGGTGTGGAGGAGTCCCTTGACATCTGCCGGGGTTGAGGGGATGACCACCTTGAGACCGGGGACGTGGGCATAAAACGCCTCGATCGACTGGGAGTGGTACTGGGCCCCGTGGATCCCGGCACCGTACGGGGTCCGAATCACGATCGGGCAGTTCCAGTGGCCATCGGAGCGGTAGCTGATCCGTGAAGCCTCGGAGACGATCTGGTCGAAAGCGGGGTGGATGTAGTCGGCGAACTGGATCTCGGGTATCACCCGATACCCGGTGGCGGCCATTCCGATGGCGCATCCGATGATCGACGACTCGGCGATTGGGGTGTTGAAGCAGCGGTCGGCCCCGTACTTCTCGGTGAGCCCCTGGGTGGCCTTGAACACCCCGCCTTTCTCACGGGCGACGTCCTCGCCGAAGACGACGGCGTCAGGGTTCTCCTCGAAGATCTCGTGGAGCGCCAGGTTGATCGCGGTTATCAGGTTGACTCGCTCGCCTTCCGCCTCGGTCTCGGGTTCGGTGGCTCCCGGACCCGGCTCGATGACCCGGGCATAGACCCGGCTCAGCGGCTCGTCAGGGTTGGGGGCGCTCTCTGCCCGCTCCACCGCCTCGGCCAACCGGTTGACCACCTCGGCGTCGATGGCGGCCTCCTCTGTCTCGGTGAGGAGACGGTTCTCGATCAGATATTGGCGAAGACGACCCAGCGGATCTTTCTTCCGCCATCGCTCCACCTCCTCCTTGTCACGGTAGAGGCTGTCGTTGTCGTCGGAGGTGTGGGCGTAGTATCGGTATGTATCGGCTTCGATCAGGCTGGGTCCGTGGCCGGCACGGGCCCGGTCCACCGCCTCTTGCATGGTGGCGAGCACCCCGAGAGGGTCGTTCCCATCGATGAGATGTCCGGGGAACCCGTATCCATGGGCGCGATCGGCGATCTGCCCGGCGACCTCTTCGTGAGCCGGAACCGAGATGGCGTAATGGTTGTTCTCGATGACGAAGACCAGAGGGAGATCGTGGATCCCAGCCCAGTTCATCGCCTCGTGCCAGTCACCTTCGGAGGTGGCTCCTTCGCCACCGTAGACCACGACCACCGCATCGGAACCTTGGTTCTTGAGCCCATGGGCGATCCCTGCTGCATGGGGGAATTGGGTGCCGATGACCGACGACTGGGTGAAGACCCGGCGTTCCGGTGAGGACCAGTGGCTGGGGAGTTGGCGGCCTCCAGACATCGGGTCGTCTTTCTTGGCGAACACGCCGAGGAAGATCTCGTACGGGGTGAAACCCCAAGCGAGGGCGACACCCATGTCCCGGTAGTAGGGGAGGACCCAGTCCTTCTCCTTGTCCAAGGCGAAGACCGACGCCACCTGGACTCCTTCATGTCCAGAAGAACCGAGGACGAATGCGGCCCTGCCCTGCCGCTGCAATGCCCACATCCGGTCGTCGACCCGGCGCGCCATGAGCATCAACCGGTACATCTCGACCATCTGCTCATCGGTCATCCCCAGGGAGAGATGATCTTGGCCGCGGCTCATGGCTGAGAGGCTCAGTTCCGATCGTCCCCGCTGCGCCGGAACCGTCGGAGATCACCGATCTCTCTCATCCGCTGCTCGGCGACCCGCTCGGCGGCCTGGTTGGGGTTGATCCCTTCTCTCTCCGCGGTCTCCAGAATGCGTTTGGTGGCATCGAAGATCGAGTCGACCAGGTGGAGGGCTCGGGTCTTCGAGTACCCGTTGAGTTGGTCATAGACGTTGATCAACCCTCCGGCATTGACAACGAAGTCGGGCGCATAGAGGATCCCGCGGTCGGCTATCTGCTGGGCGTCCTTCTCGGTGGCCAGCTGGTTGTTGGCGCTTCCCACCACCGCGGCACAGTTGAGCTCGGGAATGGTCTCGTCGTTGAGGACCCCACCCAAGGCGCATGGGGAGAAGATGTCACACTCGACCTTGTGGATCTCGTCGAGGGGCACCGAGCGGACTCCGTATCGCTCCACAGCCCTGATGATCGCCGGTGGGAAGGAGTCGGCGATCACCACATCGGCCCGAGCTTCGATCAGCAGTTGGACGTAGGCCGACCCCACCTTTCCCACCCCCTGCACTGCGAAGGTCCGGTCGGCCAGATCGGGGCTTCCCCACACCTTGTCGGCGACGGCTCTGGTCGCCGCGTAGAGACCGCGGGCGGTCACCGGCGACGGGTCACCCGACCCGCCCATGACCACCGAGTTGCCCAGCACCCATCGGGTCTCCCGACGGATCATGTCCATGTCCTGTGTGGTGGTACCGACATCTTCTGCGGTGATGTATCGCCCCTGGAGGGAGTCGACGATCCTCCCATAGGCCCGGAGCAGCCTCTCAGACTTGTCCCGGTACGGGTCGCCGATGATCACCGCTTTTCCCCCTCCGAGATCGAGGCCGGCAGCCGCCGCCTTGTAGGTCATTCCCTTGGCGAGGCGGAGCACATCGCGCAATGCCTCTCCCTCGTCGGGGTACGGAAAAAAACGAGTCCCGCCGATGGCGGGACCGAGTGCCGTGCTGTGTATGGCAATAATCGTCCGGAGCCCTGATACCGGGTCGTGGCCAAAGAGGATCTGTTCATGTCCGTCCTTGGCGACCTCGTCGAACACGATCAAGGCTTCGACCTCCTGCTTTCGCGGTGCGACCTCAGGCGATCTTACATCCGGCTTCGACCGACGCGCCCGGCCGTATGTTGACCTCGGGTTGTGCCAGGATTGGGGGGTGACCAAGACCGCCTTCCTCAGGGTGTACGAACCGGAGGCAAGCGGGTCTGCCGACCCGGTGCCCGGCTTCGTTATGCAGTACGGGATGCTCTCGGAGGCGGCAATGGAAGAACGTCTCGTCTCGGAGTGGGGTGGCCGCCAGGTGGTGTGCCCCAGCAACCTCAGGCTTCGGGTTCTCGAGTCCACAGTGGCGTTTGCCAATGCCTTCCGTGGGATGGGTGCGGGTTTGATCCCCGAGGAAGCCGCCCAGCTCGCTGACCGGGAGTTGCGGAGCTATCACCGGGCCAACCCCTCGCACAGGTCGCACGTGCTCACTTCGCCTTGGCATGTCCCGGTCCGGTGGTTCACGGTTTTCGACCCAGCGGAGCGTGAGATCTACGAAGGCCCCAGCGGGGCACGTGTCAGGTTCCGCACCGGAATCGAGCAGGCTCGAACTCGCACCGCCCGTGCCCTTGATGTCTTGGAGACTCTCGGAGCATTCCAGGCCCCGGCTGAGGAGTTGGGGCAGCTCATCGATTGGCTGGAGCCGTTCAGGGAAGGGTCGATGATCGAGCTTGACTATCACGACGTCGCCGATCTGTTCGATCCGGGAGAGATCGTCTTCGACGACTCCTGTGAGTTGGTTCACAGGTCGTTGGACGCCTTGGAGTCGGGTGACATGGTGCTGGCCGGAGAGTGTTACGGCCGGGTGGTGTCCCGATGGGCTCCGGCGTTCAGCGTGACATTCTCCAACTAGTGGTCTAACCGTTCCTCGGTCCGGTGAGCGTGTACCCGGACCGGTTCTAGACGGTGGCTTCCCAGACCCGGGCGGTCCACAGATAGCGGCTGCCCTTCTGGGTCACATCGATCAGCTTCTCCTTGAGGAGACCGATCATCACCGGGTGCTCGGCGAGGCTTGAGGGCAGCGGGATGGCCCGTTCGGCGAGCTGGCGGATGGTCCCGAACGCCGATCTCGCCCGATCGAGGATGGTGGTCTCGTCCTGGAGTGTCCCGGTGGGGAGGAGGAGTCGGCCACCCTTGCGGAGAAATGCCTTCGCCTCTTCAAGCATTCTGAGGGGCAGCTCGGCGCCGGTGGGACCACCGGAGAGTCCCGAGGGAAACCATCCCGAAACCGAGGCGAGCTGGTCGGGTATTCCCGAGATGTCACCGATCACCAGGTCGGCTTCGAGTCCTTCGGGGAGCGGCTCGAAGACGCTTCCCTGGTAGAAGGTGGTCCGGTCGGCCACCCCCTGTGCCCGAGCATTCTCGGAGGCGATATCAATGGTTCCGTCGGCGGCGTCGACGCCGAACACCATTTGCGCCCCGAGCTTGGCGGCGATGATGGAGAGGATCCCGGTGCCACACCCGACATCGATCACCGTGCTGTCCTCGTCGACTTCGATGGCCTCAGCCATCAAGGAGGATATGGTCGAGGGCCGGAATGTCGCCGGACCCACCTTGAGGTCGAATGGGCCGAACCGGCCTTTCCAGCGAAAAGTCTCAGTTTCCATCCCTGCCAAGATACCCGATTGTGACGGCGCCGAATCAACTGAGAGCCCGGTTGTCAACATCCCGGGTCGGGCGGGTTCTGGTCCATTACGGTTTAGTGGCATGAGACAGGCCCGGATCAGGCCCTGCCTGGTGAACGGCGGCTTCAGGGACAGGTTCATCGAGGTCGGGTCGGGCTCTGACCTGAGCTTCTCACCCGGGGAGCGGAGACTGGAGCGGTGACCGGCCTCACCCAGAGAGACCTCTACGCCTTCACCACCGTGGTCGACACCATCCTTCCGGCTGTCGCCGGCGATGGCCCGGCTTGGGTCACCCCGGGAGATGACCTGGGTTTGGCGGCGAGCCTTCCCGAGTTGTTCGACCGGCTCCCCAGCGAGAAACATCGCAAGGATCTCAAATTGTTCCTCGGGATGCTCAACTCCGCTGCTGGGGGACTGGCCCTCTACGGTCGTCCGGTGGCGTTCACCCGGATGGGGCCCGAGGGCCGCGCCGCTGCCTACCGGCGGATGTTGAGCCATGCCAGCGGGCTGATCAGGAACGGCGCAGCGGCGTTGAAGACACTGACCGCGGTCCTCTGGGTGACCACCGAAGATCCGGGGCGGAGGATGCCACCATGGGAGGCCACCGGGTATCCGGGTCCCGACGGTTCCCCGTCGGGGACAGCGGATGAGATCACCACCGTGACGGTGTCGGCCAACACCACGATGTCGTGTGATGTGGTGGTGGTGGGCTCGGGGGCGGGAGGTGGTGTCGCCGGATCGGTTCTCGCCGCGGCCGGACTCGATGTGATCATCCTCGAAGCCGGCGGTGCCAACGGACCGGGTGACTTCACCCATCTCGAGGCCGACGCCCTCAGGGGGATGTACCTCGACGGGGGCCTCAACTCGACCGCAGACGGCGGCATCACCATGCTTGCCGGAGCCACCCTGGGCGGGGGAACCGTCATCAACTACACCACAGCTTTCGCCACCCCCGATCGGCTACGCAAGGAGTGGGACCGAGAATCCGGATTCGATGGAGTCTTCACCGGAGAAGATTTCGCCGCCAGCCTCGGTGCGGTAGGTGTTGGTCTCGGGGTCAACACCAACAACGGCAATCCTTCGCCTCGCGACCAGATCCTGGAGAGAGGTCTGCGCCGTCTCGGCTGGCATGTCGACGAGATGCCGCGCAACGCCGACGGATGCACCATGGAGGATTGCGGCTACTGCACCATGGGCTGTCGTATTGGCGCCAAGCGATCGACATTGGCCACCTATCTCGCCGATGCGGTGACCGACGGGGCGAGAATCGTCACCGGAGCTCGGGTCGGGGTGGTGACCAGCGACCGCTCCGGAGTCACCGGAGTGGTGGCTCGGGTCTCCGAGTCGACACTCAAGGTCGAGGCGAGAGCGGTGGTGCTTGCCGCCGGGGCGCTCAACACCCCGGCGATCCTCCTCCGGAGCGGTCTCGGAGGCCCTGCGGTCGGAAAACACCTCCGACTCCATCCGGTCACCGCGGTGTGGGCCCGGTTTGACGAGCCGGTACGTCCCTGGACCGGAACGCTCCAGGCCCGTTACTCCGACCAGTTCGCCGATATCGACGGTGAGGGTTACGGATTCAAGTTCGAGACCGCGCCCATCCACCCGCTGTTCCCTTCGGCATTCATCGGCTGGGAGGACGGGTATACGTTCAAGAGGGACGTCCTCGGTCTGGGCCATCTCGGGGTGGCCGGGATCCTGGTTCGCGACCGTGGATCGGGGCGGGTGACGATACGGAAAGACGGAACTCCGGTCTGGCGTTACCGGATCTCTGACTACGACCAAGCTCATGTCCGGGAGGGAGTGCTCCGGGGAGCGGAGTTGATGGTGGCCGCCGGCGCATCGGAGGTGATCTCGTCGACGATTCGCCCGGTGCGCTGGTCCCCGGCTCGGGGAGGATCACTGGACAGCTTCATCGCCGGTGTCGATTCCGTCGGCTACGGGTCGAATGAGACCGGCTACTTCAGCTTCCATCAGATGGCCTCGGCCCGGATGGGAAGTGACCCGGCATCGTCTGTGGTCGACCATCTCAATCAATCCCACACCACACCCGGCCTCTATGTCATGGACGGCTCGTGTTTTCCCACCGCTTCGGGGGTCAACCCGATGCTGACCATTGCTGCGATCGGCCACCGTGGCGCTTCGCACCTGGCTGCGTCACTTTCGTGAGCGTCTCAGAGCTGGGTTTGGTCGTCCCCGATCGCGGGCCCGGGGTTCTTCCGATGGGGGAAGGAAGATTTTCGATCGCTACCAACCGTCCGGGTCGGGCCTCACCATCCAAATCGCGGTGAGCGGATCGGGCTGACCTTGCGCCTTCCGTGGGCATTTGCCATTGGCTCGATTAGTCGGCCAGAGTGATCCCGGTGTGGCTGAGAGCCCTCTTCTTCGTG
Organism: uncultured Acidimicrobiaceae bacterium; assembly: GCA_964479135.1. GTDB lineage: Bacteria > Actinomycetota > Acidimicrobiia > Spongiisociales > ZC4RG35 > ZC4RG35. The sequence goes on along the minus strand of CAYZKF010000056.1, from coordinate 2,449 downwards.
GCCGGCCTGGTCGTGTCCGGCTGTGCCTCCGGTGTCCCCACCGGTGAACTCCAGGGCGAGGCCGTTGAGGACCCCCAGCCCAAACCGTCGTTCCTTCTCACCGACACCGAGGGCCGGTCGTATGACTTCGCCTCCCGAACCGAGGGAAAGGTCACCCTCCTCTACTTCGGCTACACCCGCTGCCCCGACATCTGCCCGGTCCACCTCGCCCAGATCTCCGAAGTCCTCGAATTGCATCCACGTCTTGCCCGGGACATCGAGGTGGTGTTTGTCAGTGTCGATCCTGACCGGGACACCCCCGAGGTGATCCGTGGCTACCTGGACAATTTCAGCACGAAGTTTGTCGGTCTCTCGGGATCAGCCGAGGAGCTGAGGGTGGCCCAAGAGGCGGCCGGAGTACCGCCGGCCACTTTCGTGGGCGACGGTGAGGGGTACACGGTGAACCATGCGGCATGGGTCATCGCCTATGGGCCCGACGGCCTCAACCATGCCATCTACCCCTTCGGCACCAGACAGAGGCAGTGGGAGAACGACCTCCAAGCCCTGGCCGCTATCAGCCCGTGATGACCAGGCTCCCCCGATTGTCGTTGATCCTCCTGCTCGCCGCCGGTTGTGGTGGTGGGAACGCCCCAGATGTGGTCGACGCCCGGATCGGAGTGCCCGCCGGGGCCAATGGGGCTCTTTATTTCACCGCCCGCGGCTACGGGACTGCAGACCGCTTGTTGAGGGCCTCGACCGCGGCGGCGGTTGGCGCCGAGCTTCACCAGACGGACGTCGGCGCCGACGGCACCGCCACCATGCGGTCTCTGCTTGTCATGGACCTGCCGGAGAGTGGCGATCTCGTCCTCGAGCCCGGTGGGCTTCATGTCATGCTGATCGGGGTGGACCGTCTCGAGCCGGGAGCGATGGTGGAGGTCTCGCTGTTCTGGGAGAATGCCGGTGAGATGACCATCGAAGCCGTAGTCGTCGAGGTCTCGGAGACCATGGATCACGACGATGGGTGATCGATGATCACCTGGTGGTGCGTCGCCCTCGAGCGACCCTGGACCTGGGCGTGGATTCCCTACCCGGCGATCTGGTTGACCAGCATCACACCGATCGTGTTCTACCTGGTAGGGGTGCGTCGACAGCCGGGGCCTGTCGACCTGAGACGTCTCTGGCTGTTTGTCGCCGGGATGGTTGCTTTCTGGGCCGCTACCGACTGGCCTCTGGGAACCCTTGGGGCCGGATATCTCGCCTCGGCTCACATGCTCCAGTTCCTTCTCTACACCCTGGTCGCGGCACCACTTCTCCTCCTCGGAACCCCGAATTGGATGGCCCGCCGGCTCACTGCCCGACTGGGCATCGAAAGGGCGGTCATCTGGCTGGGCGGATCGCTGGTGACGTGCGCCACGGTCTACAACCTGATTCTCCTGGTCACCCACGCTCCGGGGACGGTTGAGATCCTCCGCAGAAGCCAGATCGGCTCGGCGGCCATGGACATCGTGTGGCTGGTCGCCGGGCTGATCCTCTGGCTGCCGATCCTCTCCCCGCTCCGCAGCCGACAAGTGGTTGCGCCCTGGTCGCGGATGCTCTACCTGTTCCTGGCGACCGCTATCGTCGCCGTCATCCCCGCCAGCCTGCTCACCTTCACCACCACTCCGGTGTATGCCATCTACGAACTGGCGCCGCGGGTCGGATCGTTGAGCGCCCGTGAGGACCAGCAGATCGCCGGAATCCTCATGAAGTTGGTGACCTTGCCGGTGGTGTGGGGGACAATCGCGGTCATGTGGTTCCGTTGGGCGCGTCACGAAGGGGCCCCGGCCTGATGTTCTCGATCCTGGCTTCGATTCCCCCGCCTCCGATCAACCAGTTCCATCTCGGCCCACTACGGGTGACCTTCTACGGAATCCTGGTCACCACCGGGGTGGTCATTGCCTGGACCCTGATCAAACGGCGGTTCGCCGCCCGGGGCGGCGATCCCCTGGCCCTGGAGAAGGTTCTGCTCCGGGTGGTCGTCTTCGGTTTCCTCGGCGCCCGTCTCGCCTACGTGTCCACCCATCTCGACCGTTTCGACGGGGAGTGGTGGAGGGTGATCGCCATCTGGGAGGGCGGACTTGCCCTCTACGGGGGGCTCACCGCAGGCGCCATCGCCATCTGGTGGACCTGTCGCCAGTTGGGAATCGGGATGCCGATGTTCCTCGATGCGCTGGCCCCGGCGTTGCCTTTGGCCCAGGCGGTCGGTCGTTGGGGCAACTACTTCAACCAGGAGTTGTTCGGCACACCTTCGACTCTGCCCTGGGCGGTGGAAATCGAACCTCGGTTCCGGCCGGAGCAGTTTCGTCAGTTCGAGACTTTCCATCCGACATTCCTCTACGAGTCTCTGTGGAATGTCGCCCTGGCCGGGACGATCATCTGGCTCGACCGCCGCTACCCGACACTCCACGGCCGCCTCATCGGGATCTATTTC
>CAYZKF010000055.1:0-9175 GCA_964479135.1 uncultured Acidimicrobiaceae bacterium | reverse complement strand
CTCCCGGTGGAGGCCCTCTGGGGGGTCGGCAGGGTGACCGCAGCCCGACTCCACCGTCTCGGAGTGAGCACCATCGGGGAGTTGGCCGCGGTCCCTTCCGGTGCCTTCGCCCCGATCCTCGGCTCAGGGGCATCCAACGCCTTGGGGGCTCTGGCATGGAATCTCGACCCGAGGCCGGTGGTGGGTGGTCGCAAGGCAGGCAGCGTGGGGAGTCAGCAGGCGTTGGGCCGGGGCTTGACTGGCTTCGGGGAGATGGGTGTCGTCGTTCTCGGGTTGGCCGACCGGGTAGGCCGACGGCTCCGGGCGAAAGGCCGGGCGGGCTCGACACTCACCGTCAGGGTCCGTTATCCGGGCCCGCGTTCCGTTACCCGGAGCCATACTCTTCAAACACCCACCGCTTCGACGACGGCTCTCACCGAATTGGGTACCGAGTTGCTGCGCCGTGCTCTCGCGGTGAGTGAAGGCCAGCCGGTCACCCTGATCGGGCTGTCGGTGTCGGGGCTGACCACGGACACCCACGTACAACTCGAGCTCGATCTCGATGGCGGCTCGGTGCTTCGGGCGGGCTCCGCAGCCGATATGCGTCGTCGCTCTCTTGACCAGTCGGTTGACGCGGTCCGCGACAGGTTCGGGCGCGATCTGGTCCGTCTCGGAGAGTCGGGGCGAGGCGACGACGACTTCAGGAGGCTGGCGGAAAGGTCGTGATGATCAAGCCTCTTCACGGACCCGTACCGGCCCCATGCCTTCAGGTTTGAAGCCTCTCCGGCCCTCATAGAACCGGCGCGCCTGATCCATGAAGGCGTGGTGGTCCCCATCGAAGCTGATGTTCGGACCAAGTGTCACCGTCTTGCTCGGGAAGTCGACCGAAGCGAGAACCACCGGCACCCCGGACTCCCGGGCGATGTTGAGGAAGCCGGACTTCCAGTGGGGCGCTGCCTTCCGGGTCCCTTCAGGGGCCATGACCAGGATCATCTCGTCTGCTTGGGAGAAGACATCGGCCACCTGACGGACCATCCCACCAGGATGAGCCCGATCCACCGGTATCCCTCCGAAGGCGGTGAAGAACCACCCGAAAGGTCGTCGGAACAAGGTGTGCTTCCCGATGAACCTCGCCTTGAAGCGGTAGGCCCGCAGCGCCCCTAGGAACAGGATGAAGTCCCAGTTGGTGGTGTGGGGGGCTCCGACCACGATCAGCTTCGGCACCGGAGGCAGACTTCCCAGGAATCGCCAGCCGGCCAGTCGCAGGAGAAGGTGGGCCAACGGGGTCAGAGCATCGTCCTGTCGGTGATGTCGCCTAGCGGGCGGGGGCTACCCGGAACCCGGTGTCGTCGACCCAGACGATCGAGGACCTGCCGTCGACCGCGTCGACGATGCGGTCCGCCATGTCGTCGTCGATCTCGGCGCCGGTGTCGGCTCGATAGATGACACGGATCCGGGCCTGTCTGGGGAACCGGGCGGAAAGCAGCCCCGGGTGGGAGCAGATCACCGTCACATCGAAGGGGGTAATCGTCTCCGCCTCCCCGGTTATGTCCCTGTCCGAGACATAGGCGCGGAAGAGATGTGCCGCCACCGCCCCCGAGGAGAGGAAGAGCCCGATCGTGGGGACGAATGCAGATGAGAGTTGCTCGATCCCGAGCAGCCGCTGGAAGACGAAGACCAGGGTGGCTATGAGCGAGCCCGCGGCCACCAAGCCGATGACGACACCCAGGCCGATCAGGTAAACCCGTCTCGGCATGGTCGAGGCTTCGATGCCACGCGGTGCTGTCTGCGCCCTTGTCCAGAACCGATACCAGACCGCGGCACCGATGACCGCGGTCGTCGCCCCGACGATGGCCATCCCACCCCTCTCCCCAACGAAGGTTCGTTGGCCGAACACTGCCGCCACCAGCGTGGTGATCCCACCAACCACGGCGGCGAGGGCGAAAGCGGCGCTCAGGTATTCATAGGCCCGCATCGGGTCGTCGCGCTGTTTCCCCAGATTCCTCCGGTGATGCGCCCACACCGCGGCGGCGACCAGACCCACGGAGAGGGTTGCCGGGAGAAATCGGAAGTGAGTCCCGGCAGGCGGCGTTGAGGTGAGCAGGTAGATCAGGGTCTGGGAGACGACGACGGTCATGCTGCCGATCATCACCACCAGGCCACCGGTCGACACCAGGAAGGTGAACGCCCAGCGGGCAGGTCCCGTGGTGTCACCCCAGGGGCGCAGCCAGCGATGCCACCAGATCGGGAACCCGGTGAGAACGAAGGCGATCGAAGTGGCCAACCCGATCCCCTCATCCTGCGACGAGGCCAGTGTCGAGTAGATCTCGGAGAGGCCCCAGTACAGGGCTCCGCCCAGGCCAATCATCGTGGGGACCAGCCCGATCGCCGAACCGATCACCCGGGGCAATTCCCCGGAGTCCGCTCCGGGGGGCGTCGTCCTGACCGCAAGCTCGTGGAAGACGATCACCCCGCCATAGACCAACAGGTCGACCCAGGCGGACGCCCTCCCCTCGGAGATCAGCCAGTCGAGGAAGGAGAACAGGGCGACTACAAAAGCGGTCATGAATACGGCTTCGACCAGTGACAGATAGAGGGTCCACCCCGGCGAGTGCGGGTAAACCGCCCGGCGGTGTCTCTGACGTCGCCACAGGTAGACGGCAAAAGGCGCCGAAACCACGATCCCGGCCAATGCCGTTGCCACCTCGCGCTCAGGATCGAAGATGAAGACTCCGCCGGGGAACGCTGCTCGGGCAAGACGGGCCAGGGAGAAGACCGCCACCCCGACTGCAATCGCCATCAGCAGATAGGCGAGAACGTCGCCGCCTCCCGGCTGCTGGGCCTTTCCCCCCTGGGTGCCGCGACGAACCAATCCCAGAATGAGGATCACTATGGCGAGGAGGAGGGCAATCGAGAAAAGGCTGGACATCAGAACCTCTCACAGCTCCAACGGAAGTAGGGCCAGGGATCCCCGGTGATATACCAGAACCCGTCTGTCTCGATCAGCTCGAACCGTTCCCAGTTCTCCCACGCGCCTCCGAAACCACCCTGGTCGCTGAACCGCAGCCTGACCTGGACCGATGCCCGCCCCGCACCCTGGTTGGTGCCATCGTGGACCGCGGTGAACGGTTGCAGGTTGCCTCCGGCGAGGATGTCTCGGGGTTCGCAATTGGAGAAGGACTCGGGGTCGAGGACGGCGAAGGCGTCTTCCCACCTCTCCTGGGTTATGGCGAGCAGGTAGTCCTGGACTGCTCCTTCGGGTGTGGTGGGATCAAAGGTGGTCGGTCCTCTGACCAGGGCGACTGCGACCAGGATGACTACCAGCACCACCAGACCTGCTGGAACCGCCCAACGGGCAGTTGGGATCCGGTATCCGTCTTCATGGAAATCGGGCTCGGCAGGGGGCGGCTCGGTTGGTGGGATGTCGTCGGTCACTGTCAACGCTCATTATCCGACATTGCGGTGAGAACATCGGTTACTCCGGCTTCGGTGAGGATCACCGGGTCGAAACCGGCAGTGGACAGCAGGGATGCTCCGATCGCCGCCCGGAACCCGCTGGCGCAGGCGACCCAGACAGGGCGGTCGGCGTCGAATGTCGCCGACGCCAGGCCGACGATGTCAGGGACGTAGAGCAACGTCGACCCGGCGATCGTCCCCGAGGCCCACTCCTGGGGGGAGCGGGTGTCGATGATCTGTTCCCCGGCGTCCACCGCTCCGGCGAATTCGGCGGGATTGGCCGTGGGGTGCGAGACGAGGGGCTCGGGCCACACCTGGAGCCCGCGGATCACGCCGCGGATGTCGTCGAACCCGATCCTGGCCAATTGACGGACCGCCTCGTCGAGATCCTGGTCGGTGTCGATGACCAGGACCAGGGGAGTACCGAACTCGACTACCCAACCCACCCATACGCCGAACTCCGGCCTCAACTCGACCGAGATCGACCCTGGTAAGTGACCGGCGGCGTAACCATCGGGGGGTCGGCCGTCGACGACGTTCACTTCGTCGGCCCACATGGCCAGGTCGGAGGAGTCGACCTCGGGGACCTCGATCCCGAGGAAACGCGGGGCTCCGGTGAGGTTGATTGCTCCCATCTCGCGGTAGTAGGCGGGATAGGGAGGGAGACCCGACAGTTGCCCCTTGACGAACGCATCCTCGTCGGGGTAGGCCAACGCCGGGTTGCTCGCTGTCTCATCGGCGATCGTCGATTCCGACTCTCCGGCCGCTCCCGCAGTGCAGAAGCTTCCTGCCCCGTGAGTCGGGCAGAGTCGAGTGTCGCCGGGGAGTTGGGCGAGGCGGTGGATCGACCCGTGCTGGAGTCGAGCAAGGGTGGCGGCGCGGTCGATCCCGAGCAGGTCGGTCCTCCCCGCCGAGCCGGCAAGAAGGCTCCCCCCGGTGAACACCGCGACCTCGCGGCCTTCGATCAACACCAAATAGGAGATGTGCTCCGGGGTGTGGCCGGGCGTGTGGATAGGTCTGATCACCATTGGCCCGATGTCGATGTCCTCATCGTGGAAAGCGGGCCGATGCCGGAAGGCCGGAGCCGCTCCAGCCGGCATCACCAACTCGGCGTCGAGCTCGGCGGCCAGGTGTCGTCCCCCCGACAGGTAGTCGTTGTGCACGTGGGTCTCGAGGACGAGACACCAGCCGGCTCTCGCGGACTCGACCACTCCGAGGAACCGGTCGATATCGCGTTGGGGGTCGACGACGAGAACCGCCCCTTCGTGGGCGAGGAGGTAGGTGGTGTCGCCGAGGCCCTCGGTGCGGATCGCGTGGATCTCCAACTCAGTCCTGGAGACCCAGCGCCTTCATTCCGCCGCTCATGTTGGCCGCCCCGGTGAAGCCGGCCATGGTCAGATATGCGGCGACCCGATGGGATCGGCTGCCGGAGCGACAGACACAGAGGATGGGGCGGTCGCGGGGTAGGTCGTCGATTCGGTCGACCAACTCGCTCATGCTGATTCGCACGGCTCCGGGAAGGGTGCCCATCTCCCACTCGTTGGTTTCCCTGACGTCGAGAACTACTCCGTCGTTTTCGTCGATCCAGGTCTTCCACTCGGCTGCCGGAACCTGTGCTACCTCGCTCACGCCGAGCATCGTATCGGTCCGCGGAGCGGTCCGAACCGGCGACACCCCGACCTACACTCCCGTCCGGACCGACCCTGGAGGAAGTATCGATATCGCAGTGCTCGCCTCGGGATCGGGCACCAATCTCCAGGCTCTGATCGAAGCCTCCGGGGTCCGACCACGTATCTCCATCGTTGTCTCCGACCGGGAGGGGGCCGGGGCCCTGGATCGTGCCGCCTCGGCCGGCATCGATACCACAGTGGTGCCGTTTGGCGACTTCCCCGACCGGGAGGCGTTTTCGATTGCAGTCGCCGACGCCGTGGAGCGGTCCGGGGCCAAAGGCGTGGTCCTCGCCGGTTTCATGAGAGTCCTCTCCCCTTCGTTCATCGACCGATTCCCGGGGCGAATCCTGAACATCCATCCTTCGCTGCTCCCCGCCTTCCCCGGCACCCGAGCGGTTGAGAGCGCCCTGGCCAGCGGGGCGAGGTCGACCGGTGTAACCGTTCACTTCGTCGATGAGAAGGTCGACCATGGGCCGATCGTCGCCCAGCATGAGGTGCCCATTGAGCCCGGCGACGATGTCGACACCCTCCATCGCCGGATCCAACAGGTCGAACATGTCGTCTACCCCGAGATCGTCCGCTGTTTCGTCGTTGGCGACCTCTATCTCGAGGAGGGCAACGTGGTGTGGGAGTGAGGGCACTGGTCAGTGTTCACGACAAGACCGGGCTGGCTGACTTCGCTCGGCGTCTGGTGGCGGCCGGCTTCGAGATCGTCTCGTCGGGGGGTACCGCCTCGGCCATCGAAGACGCTGGTCTACCGGTAACCAGGGTGACCGACGTCACCGGTGCGCCAGAGATTCTCGGTGGGCGGGTGAAGACTCTTCATCCCGGGATACACGGCGGCATCCTCGCCCGGGGGGCCGAAGACGACGCCGACTTGGCCGCCGGGGGGATCGAGCGCTTCGACCTCGTGGTGTGCAACCTCTACCCCTTCGCCGAGACCCTGGCTTCCGGCGCCGCTGACGACGACCTGATCGAAATGATCGACATCGGTGGTCCGGCAATGATCCGGGCCGCGGCCAAGAACCACCGTTACGTCGGGGTGGTGGTCTCCCCGGAGCAATACGAGGAGGTGGCGAATGCCATCGAGGAGGGAGGAATCGACTTCGGTCTGCGACGTCGGCTGGCCGCCGAGGCCTTTTTCCGCACTGCCGGCTATGACGCTTCAATCGTCGGGTGGTTGGGGGACGACCTGGTGCTGCCGCTCCGCCGGGTGGCAGCTCTGCGCTACGGGGAGAACCCCCACCAGGATGCTGCGCTCTATCGGGAGGAGGGGACCCGTCCCTGGTGGGCCCAGGCGGTGTTCCACCAGGGCAAGGAGATGTCGTTCAACAACTACGGCGATGTCGAGGCGGCGTGGCGGTTGTGCGCTGATCTCGGTCCCGGGTCGGTGGTGGTGGGCAAACACACCATTCCCTGTGGTGCGGCGGTGGGCCCCACCATCGCCGAGGGTTTGGAGATGGCATGGGACGGCGACTCTCTCGCCGCCTTCGGCGGGGTGGTCGGTATCGCCGGTGAGTTGGACGTGGTCACCGCAGATGCTATTGCCGGGCGGTTTGTCGAGGTGGTGATCGCCTCGTCGATCACCGAGGAGGCTTTGGAGACAGTGGGCCGCCGCCCCGGCATGCGGGTGGTCACCGCCCCGTTCCCCGGCTCCGGCCTTGACTTCCGGCGGGTCGAAGGGGGGTTTCTCGCTCAGGACCCGGATTCCTATGCCCACGAGGACTGGGTGACGGTATCCAAACGGGCACCCACCGGGGAGGAGGAAAGGGACCTGCGTTTCGCCTGGAAAGTGGCCGCCCATGCCAAGTCGAATGCCATCGTGGTCGCCCGGGGAGAGCAGGCGGTTGGCGTCGGTGCCGGGGATCAATCCCGGGTTGGCGCCGGCGATCGGGCGGTGAACAAGGCGGGGGACCGGGCTAAGGGGGCCGTGGCGGCTTCGGACGCCTTCTTCCCTTTCCGGGATGGGATCGATGTCCTCGCCGCAGCCGGGGTCACCGCGGTGGTCGAGCCCGGGGGCTCCCGGAACGACCAGGAGATCATCGCCGCCGCCGACGAGCACGGGATTGCCCTGGTTTTCACCGGCGGCCGACACTTCAGGCATTGAGATGAGCGCACGGGTACTCGACGGGAAAGTGGTGGCAGCCGCGGTCAAAGACCAGGTAGCCGGGATCGTTGCCTCGCTCGACCACACCCCCGGTCTCGCCACCGTTCTCGTCGGTGACGACCCTGGGTCCCACGTCTACGTCCGGGGCAAACGACGTGACGCCGAGACTGTGGGGATCCGGTCGATCCATCATGAGCTGCCCGGCGACATCGAGCAGTCGTACCTGGAAGCTCTGGTCGGCTCGCTCAACGCCGATGACGGTGTCGACGGGATCCTCATCCAGCTGCCCCTCCCCGGGGCCCTCGACTCGGAGGCGATGGTGGAGCGGATCGACCCGGTGAAAGACGTCGACGGTCTCCACCCCTTCAGCCTGGGCAAACTCGTCCTGGGACAACCCGGGCTACGACCCTGTACCCCGAGCGGAGTGGTCCGTCTTCTCGAGCATTATCAGGTGCCGATCGCCGGAGCCCGGGTGGTGGTGGTAGGCCGGTCCTTCCTGGTGGGGCGTCCGCTCGCCCTGATCCTTTCCGAGAAGGGTGTCGACGCGACGGTGACTATCGCCCACTCCCGATCGGGCGATCTGAGGTCTCTCACCACCACCGCCGACATCCTGATTGCCGCCGCCGGAGCCCCTGCCCTGATCACCGCCGACCACGTCAAACCGGGGGCGACGGTGGTCGACGTCGGAGTCAACCGAACCGACTCGGGTCTGGTCGGCGACGTCGACTTCGAATCGGTGGCGGAGGTGGCCGGAGCGATCACTCCGGTCCCCGGGGGAGTCGGCCCGATGACCCGGGCGATGTTGCTGGCCAACACGGTTCGTGCCGCGCAGGCACGCAGGGGGCTCCCCGAACCCGTTTGGTGAGCATCCACCGCGGTCCTTTGCTACGGCGACTCCGTGCCCTGGCCTCTGACGTCGGCCCCGGCGAGCGCAAGGGGGCGGGGCACTAGGATCGGGAGCTCCGTTTCAACCCTCGAGGAGTCTCCTGCCATGGGCACACCGATCACGATGGGGCCGGACGGCCTCGTAGTTCCTGACGATCCGATCATCCCCTTCATCGAAGGAGACGGCATCGGGCCCGACATCTGGGCCGCATCGGTGAGGGTCTTCGACGCCGCGGTCGAGAAGGCTTTTGGCGGCGAGCGGGCAATCGCCTGGAAAGAGGTGCTCGCCGGCGAGAAGGCCCATCAGGAGACCGGGACCTGGCTGCCCGACGATACCGTGGCCGACTTCGCCACCCATCTCGTCGGTATCAAAGGCCCGTTGACCACTCCGGTGGGTGGGGGGTTCCGCTCGCTCAACGTCGCCATCCGCCAGATCCTCGATCTCTACGCCTGTGTTCGTCCGATCCGCTGGTTTGCCGGCGTTCCCTCCCCGGTCAAAGACCCCGGCCAGGTCGACATGATCATCTTCCGGGAGAACACCGAAGATGTTTATGCCGGGTTGGAGTTGGAGGAAGGCTCGGCCGACGCGGCCAAGCTGATCGCATTCCTCCGTGACGAGTTCGGATGGAACCTCCGAACCGACTCGGGAGTCGGGATCAAGCCGATGTCGGTGACCGGCTCGAAACGTCTGATCCGGGCGGCGATCAGACATGCCCTGGCCAACAATCGGAGATCGGTGACCCTGGTGCACAAGGGGAACATCATGAAATACACCGAGGGCGCCTTCAGGAGCTGGGGTTACGAATTGGTCCGCGCCGAGTTCTCCGACGTCGCAGTGTCGTGGGAGGACTGCGGGGGAGATCCCGGCGATAAGCTCCTGGTCCAGGATGTCATCGCCGACGCCATGCTCCAGCAGGTGCTGACCAGAGCGGGGAGCTACGACGTGATCGCCACTCCGAACCTCAACGGTGACTATCTGTCGGACGCGCTCGCCGCCCAGGTCGGTGGGATCGGTATCGCCCCAGGGGGAAACATCAACTACGACACCGGTGTCGCCGTGTTCGAGGCCACTCACGGC
>CAYZKF010000054.1:0-9425 GCA_964479135.1 uncultured Acidimicrobiaceae bacterium | reverse complement strand
CTTCGTCCTGCGTCCTGGCGAGACGGCGCCCCTGGCTCGCCGAAACACCCGACCGGACTTACGCGATAGACCACTAGATTCGGCCGATGAATACCCCCGGGCCCGGGTTGGCCCCCCGTCTGATGATTCAGCCTGGGGTGCCCGACTTTCTCGACCTACCGTGGGAGTTGCCGGTGGGGGAATGGGTACACCATCGACTGGTCGAGATGCCCACAGGGATCCATCGGCACCCCGTGGTGTTCGTCGCCTACGCCCAGGGGGTGTTCGCCATCAAAGAGCTCCCGAGGAGACTCGGTGAGAGCGAGTATCTGGTCCTCGACCGACTCCAGGATCGGACCCGGCGCTCGGCCCGTCCTGCTGCGCTGGTCTCGAGACCGTGGCTCGACTCCCAGGAGGAGCAGTCGTCCGCGGTCATCACTCACTATGTACCTCACGCCTTCCCGTTCCGAACCCTGGTGAGTGGTGATGGGTTTGGCCCCCGCCGAGGCCAGCTGCTCGATGCCATCGCCGGGTTGTTGGTCGAGTTGCACCTTGCCGGTTGTTATTGGGGTGACTGCTCTCTTTCCAACCTTCTCTATCGGTTCGATGCCGGAGCCATCGAGGCGGTGATGATCGACGCCGAGACCTCGGCCCTGTATCCGTCGCTGAGTGACGGTCAGCGTCGCCAGGATCTGGAGATCCTGAAGGAGAACCTGGCCGGGGAGATGGCGGACTTGGCGGCCGCGGCCGGGGGAGACATCGAGCTCGCCGATCTCAGGCTGGGATACGACGTGATTTCGCGTTATCAGGCTCTCTGGGACGAACTCAACGAGGAGTTGGTGATCGGGCGAGACGAGAGCTATCGGATCCGGGAGCGTCTCGAGAACCTCAACGACCTCGGCTTCTGCGTCGACGACGTCGTTATCGAACCGGTCGACGGCGGCAGCCTGGTCCGACTCCGGACCAGCGTGGCGGGTCGGAGCTTCTATTCGGATCGACTTCGGGATCTCACCGGATTGGCGGCCTCGGAGAATCAGTCGCGAGCCATCCTCAGCGACCTTCATTATTTTCTGTCCAGAGCCGATGCGGCAACCGAGACCGAGAGAAGGGTGGGGGCGGTCAACTGGCTGACCAACTCCTTCGAGCCCATGGTCTCGCTCATCTCTCAGGAATGGCCCGGAGAGGACCCTGTCCAGGGTTATACCGATCTGCTCCACCACCGCCTATCGATGGCCAAGGAACGTGGCTCGGATATCCCCAACGAAGAAGCGTTTCGGTCATGGTCCGCCGCGGGTTTCCCCGGGTTCCCAGTCGACGGCTGACCCAGACTCCCGATCGCCGAAGGGTCCCGATGGTCATTCATGCCCGCATTGCCGGGCCTCCATTGATAGGTTTGGTGTCGAGCGCTACCGGATGGGTTCCCCCAACCGACGCTCAATCGACAAGGAGACGAATATGACGAGACATTCGAGATCCCGGTTGGGATCAAACAAGCTGCTCTCGATAGTCGCGGTCCTGGGCCTGACCGTGGCCGCCTGTGCCACCGATGGGACGGGTGCCACCACCACCGCCGGCCCGGGCACCACTGCTCCGGGTCCGGGGACGACTGCAGCTCCGGGGACCACCGCCGAGCCCGGTGAGGAGATCGGGGGCACCGTCTCGGTGATCGGCACCTGGGGCGGAGCCGAGGCCGAGGCTTTCCGGGCGATGGTCGCCCCCTTCGAAGCCGCCACCGGGGTCACGGTCCAATACACCGGGACCCGCGATATCAACACCGTCCTCAGCACCGGGGTGGAAGCGGGCATATTGCCCGACCTGGCCGGTCTGCCCGGTCCTGGCCAGATGGTGGATTGGGCCCGCCGTGGCGCTCTGCTCGACCTCCGAGATGTGCTCGACTACGACAAGTACGTCGAGGAGACCTCGGCGGGATTCGTCGAGTTGGGAACGGTCGACGACGCCCTAGTCGGGGTGTTCATCAAGAGTGCGGTCAAGGGTCTGATCTTCTACAACCCGAACCACTTCACCGGTGGCGATCTCGACAGTTGGGAGGCGGTGGAAGCGGCGGCAGCCAGCCCGGCGCCGGCCCAGGCGGGGTGGTGCATCGGGATCGAGTCCGGAGCCGCTTCCGGATGGCCGGCCACCGATTGGATCGAGGACTTTGTCATCCGCCAATCCGGGCCCGAGGTCTATGACGACTGGTATCAGGGTCGGCACCCTTGGGACTCACCGGAGATCCGCGAGGCATTCGAAGCCTACGGTCGGGCGGTGCAGAACACCTTCGGAGGCTCGCAGTTCATCTTGAGCACCAACTTTGGTGACGCCAACGAGCCGATGTTTCGCGAACCCCCGGGCTGCCTGTTTCACCATCAGGCCAGCTTCATGACCGGGTTCTTCGCCGACTACCCACAAGAACCCCAGGCGGGGACGGATTATGACTTCTTCATAATGCCGGACATCAATCCTGCCTATCCGGGTGCGCTGACCGGTGCCGGTGACCTATTCGGCATGTTCAACGACACGCCGCAAGCCCGGGCCTTGATGCAATGGCTGGTCACCGCCGAGGCCCAGCAGATCTGGGTAGACCTCGGTGGAGCCATATCAGGCAACACCCTGGTCACTCAGTACCCAGACGATGTGGCACAGAAGTCGGCTGAGGCCCTCGCCCAGTCACAGGTGTTCCGATTCGACGCATCCGACCTGATGCCCGAGGCGATGAACGCCGCCTTCTGGCAGGCGATGCTCGACTACACCCAGAGCCCGGGGAATCTCGATCAGATCCTGACCAGACTCGACGAGGTGCGTGCCGACGCCTATAGCGAGTGAGGATCGTGGGGGGCGGTGGCCGGGATCACCGTCCCCCACCCCAATAGGTAATCGCCAGGAGGAGCGATGACGGAAGAAAGCAGGCCGCCCACCGCGACCAGTTCCTCGAAGCGCGACCTGCGCACTGCCTACCTGTGGATGTTGGGCTCGCCCCTCGGAGCCCACCGCTGGTACCTCCGACATGTCACTGCAGGGGTCCTGTATGTAGTGGCGACGGCTTGTGTCGCCGGGGGGTGGGTCTTCCTACGGGAGACCATCGACGGTCGATTCAGCCCGTTGTGGCAGGTGGCTTTGGTCTTCTTCCTCGGTCAGCTGCTCCTCGACGCCATAGCGATGCGCCGTTGGGTCGACGACGAGGACCCGACCCCGGTCCCTTCTTTGGTGGTGATGCTCATCGCCGTCGTCGGGTTGGTGGTGTTGGTCCCCGTCCTCCTCGACTCGCTGGGTGGGGCACTGGGGTCTCTGTTCGGCTCCGAGCGGGTAGGAGACCAGGTAGCCATGGTCATCGTGGCGCTGGTGGGGGTCCCGGCGATCCTCGCCGGCTACCTGATCCTGGTCGAGCAAACCCTCCTGCATCTTCCTGTCGGAGGCCAAACTCGTCTCCGGCCTTGGATGTGGATTGCCCCGGCACTCGCCTTCCTCTTCACCTTCCTGGTCTATCCGGCCTTCGGGACGGTGATGAGAAGCCTCCGCGACCGGTCGGGTGAGGTCTTTGTCGGGATGGAGAACTACCAGTGGTTCTTTGGGAACTCCGAGACCCTGCTCTCTCTCCGCAACAACCTGTTGTGGCTGGTCTTCTTCACCGCGATAACGGTTGGAGTCGGCCTCCTCATCGCCACCCTGGTCGATCGGGTCCGCTACGAGTCGTTCGCCAAGACCATCATCTTCATCCCGATGGCCATCAGCTTCGTGGCCGCTGCCGTCGTCTGGCGGTTCATGTACGTGTGGAACGTCCCCGGCACTCCTCAGACCGGGACCCTCAACGCACTGATCACCACTCTGGGCGCTCCTTTCGGGGCACAGCCGATCGACTTCCTCACCACCCGGTCGATCAACAATTTCGCGCTGATAGTCGTCGCCGGATGGGTATGGGTCGGTTTCTGCATGGTGATCATCTCCGCCGGGATCAAAGCCATCGACAACGAATTGCTCGAGGCTGCCCGGGTCGATGGGGCTTCGGAGTGGCAGGTGTTCCGACGGATCATGGCGCCCCTCCTTGCCCCGACGCTGGCGGTGGTAACCACCACGATGATCATCTTCGCCCTCAAGACATTCGACATCGTCTACACGATGACCTCCGGGAACTTCGACACACAGGTCATCGCCGTAGAGATGTGGCAGCAGTTCAGCTTCAACCAGTACGGGCGGGCCAGTGCGGTGGCGGTGGTCCTGCTCCTGGCCATCATCCCGGTAATGGCGTACAACATCAAGCAGTTCCGGAGTCAGGAGGCGATCCGATGACCGCTGCCAACGAGGCTGCCCCGATCCCGGCCGCTGTCCCTGAGCCCCGACGCCGCTGGCTGACCGGACGCTGGGCGTTGCATCTCTCCATCGCCGTCATAATGGCCATCTGGCTGGTCCCCACCATCGGGACCTTCGTCAACTCGTTCCGACCGGGAACCGCGATCCGTTTTGAGGGCTGGTGGACCGCATTGAGCCCGCCATTCGACTTCACCTTGGAGAACTACAGCCACGTGTTGACCCGAGAGGGCATGAGCGATGCCTTCATCAACAGTCTCATCCTGACCATCCCGGCGACGATCATTCCCATCGCCGTGGCGTGTTTTGCCGCCTACGCCTTCGCCTGGATGGAGTTTCCGTTCCGGAACACCCTGTTTGTCATCGTGGTCGGCCTCCTCGTCGTCCCGCTCCAGATGACCTTCGTGCCTCTTCAGATTCTGTTCCGGGAGACAGGTCTGGCCGGAAGCTTCGTCGCCGTCTGGCTGGCCCACACCGGATTCGGACTGCCTTTTGGTCTATACCTCCTCCGCAACTTCATGGGTTCGCTTCCCAGGGCGGTGTTCGAGTCGGCGGCCATCGACGGGGCGAGTGAGATGACCGCGTTCTTCAGGCTGGCGATCCCAATGAGTGTCCCGGCGATTGCGGCTCTGGCCATCTTCCAATTCCTCTGGGTGTGGAACGACCTCCTGGTGGCGTTGATCTTCTTGGGTCCCAACATTCCCAACCACCCGATGACGGTTGCGTTGGCCAACCTGGTCGACTCCCTTGGGGGCAATTGGCACTTCCTGACCGCTGCCGCCTTCGTCCAGATGGCGCTTCCGGTAACCGTCTTCCTCTTCCTCCAGCGCTACTTCACCAGCGGTCTTCTCGCCGGATCGGTCAAGGGATAGGCGACACACCACTAGGCGCGGGCCGGGGGCCTCACTCGAATCGGCAGGTCGCTGCTCTCGACCACGAAATGATCGTGGTGGCGACGGACTGCCAGCGTACCCCGAGAACCGAGTACCTCCAGATTCTCGAACTCGACCACTCCCAGGAACGGCGGTAGCTCCGGCGTCACCTCGAGGACTCCGGCGGCGGGGTCGACGCGGAGGCCGAGCGCCGACCGGATCAGGCCGGGGAAGACGCCTGCCGCCCAAGCCTGAGGGCTGCACGCCGAGGGGTACTCGAGCGGAGCGTCGGGTGCCTCCTGGTCGCGGCCATTCCCGCAATAGAGCTCCCTCAGCCTCCCGTCCGGGCTGGCCCTGCCGGTCTCGAACAAGGCCTGGAACAGCCGGGCGCCCATGTCCGCATGACCCATCCGGTAACAACCGTCGGCGATCAGACCGTTGTCGTGGGGCCAGATCGAGCCGTTGTGATAACTGGCGGGGTGGTAACTCGCCATCCGTGAGCTCAGAGTGCGAACACCCCAACCCGAGTCCAGGTCGGGCTTGGTCATGCGATCCACCACCGCTCGGGCCCGGGCCGGAGGCACGATCCCGGTGAAGAGCAGCTGTCCAGCGTTTGAAGAGATCGCCTTCACCTGTGTTTTGTCACCATCGAGCGCCTGGGCGTAGTACTCCTCGTCATCGATCCAGAAAGCCCGATTGACGCGCTCCTTCAGCGCCACTGCCCCGGACTCGAGGCGGGCGGCGAAATCGACGTCCCCGATCCGGGAGAGCATCTCCGCCAATCTGGCGTAGGCGGCGTAGGTGTAACCCTGAACCTCGACCGGGGCGATGTTTCCGGTGGGCTCACGCCCGTCGGGGTGGTGCAGGGAGTCGTCGCTGTCTTTCCACGACTGATGCCGTGCGGTCAGAGGCGGAAGAGCACCCGGATCGGCCTGGTCGAGTTGATACTCGACCAAACCGTCGCCGTCCCGATCGCCGAACTCTTCGACCCACCGGAACGCCGCGGCGATCTCCGACCGGAGCTCGGTGTAGAGAGTGGGATCGGCGGTCCAGGCCAGAGTCTCGGCAACGAGCAACAGGAACAGGGAGGTGGCATCGACGGTGCCGTAATACGGTCGATGGGGGATCTCCTCGAGTCGGGCCAGTTCTCCGTATCGGGCCTCGTGAATGATCCTTCCCGGCTGTTCCCCGGTGACTTCGTCTGACTTGCGCCCCTGAAGCCCGGCCAACATTCGCAGCGTTTCGGTGGCCCGGGCCGGGTCGAGATGCAATGTCTGCCACCCGACGATCAGGCTGTCCCGGCCGAACGGGGCCACGAACCAGGGAACCCCGGCCGCATGTGTCTCGCCGTCGGGGAACCGGGTCCATAGCGCCTCGAGATCGTCGAGGCTGCGTGTCAGCAACGAGTTGAAGTCGGGGTTGTCGGTGGTGACCTTGGTTCGGGGACGGAGGGCGACCTGATCCTCACCGGCGCCGGTCACAGGGAGCACAGTCGGTTTGGTATCCGGCCACACCCGCAAGTGCACCCTCCGGGCCGAGTCAGGTGCCAGGTGCAGCTGGTAGCCGGCGATGGCTCCGGTGCTCGCGCCCCCTTCGACGGGCGACCCGGCCAGGACCTGACTGTCGTCGCCAGGCCATGCCAGCCCCGGCTCGAAGGTTGGGGCCGGCTCGAACTCGAGGGCTGTCGTCAGGATGTGCCCGTCGTGGGCGCGGTATCGGAGAAGACACCGGCCCGAGTCGAAGGCTGGCGGCAGGCACAGGCCGGAATGTTGGGGAGTCCAGCCACGAAACTCGAATATGTCTCGGAAGTCCGTCCAAAAGCGGAAGCGTAGGTCCAACTCGAGCGGAAGCCGGGTCCGGTTGTGAACGGTGTATGAGAGGTGAAGCTTCGAGTCGATGGACAGGGTCGCGGTGACTCCGACGGGTAGGTCCGGAGGCTGGACCTCGCCGTCCTGGGCGCGGCCGGTGTCGACCATGGTCACGGTGGCGGAGTCGAGGTCGGAGCTGTGCCACGGCCCGGCGGTCAGGTCAGAACCGTCGATGCTCAACTCGACCCGATTGAGATACCGGGTGTCCTGGGCGAACAATCCTTCCGCTGACCCCACGTCGGGATGGTGTGTCCCGCCGGCAACGAAGAAGAGGTTGCGACTCTTCAGCACGATGTCCACGACGGACATTCTTGCTCTCCGAAGGCCGGATCGCCGATGTCATGGGGACCCGGCGAGCCGGAGGGCCTACCCGGCTCAGAAAGCCTCCGAGTCGGACCGCTCGCGGGTACCCGGCAAACGAATCGGGTAGCCCTACCCTGCCGTTTCGATATGGGATACCAAGAGAGCCGGGCGGTCCCCTGGTGGCGTGAGGCGGTGTTCTATCAGATCTACCCGTTGAGCTTCCAGGACACCAACGACGACGGTATGGGCGATCTAAGAGGCGTGATGACTCGACTCGACTATCTGGCCGATGACCTCGGGGTCGACGCCTTATGGCTTTCTCCGTTCTACCGCAGCCCGATGCGCGATTGGGGGTACGACATCTCCGATCACTGTGACGTCGGACCGGTGTTCGGCACTCTCGACGACGCCCGGGAGCTCATCGAGGCGGCTCACTCTCGCCGGATGCGCGTCATCGTCGACTATGTGATCAACCACACCTCGGACGAGCACCCCTGGTACGTGGAGTCACGATCCAGCCGGGACAACCCCAGGCGGGATTGGTATGTGTGGAGGGACGGGCGTGACGGCGGTCCTCCGACCAACTGGGTCAGTGTCTTCAGCGGGCCGGCCTGGAGTTTCGACGACACCACCGGGCAGTGGTATCGGCACACCTACCTTCCCGAGCAGCCCGACCTCAACTGGCGCAACCCGGAATTGGTCGAGGCCATGCTCGACGTGGCGCGATTCTGGCTGGATTTGGGTGTGGACGGGTTCCGAGTCGATGCCGCTCATCAGATGATGAAAGACCCGTTGGAGCGGGACAACCCGCCGGCCCCCCCCGACTATCAGCGGCCCTGGAAGGACATGGGCCCCTACGACGAGTTCGTCCATCTCTACGACTACGGCCACCCCGATGTCCACGAAGCCCATCGGATGCTTCGGTCGGTCATCGACTCTTATCACCGCGATGCTGTCGCCATCGGGGAGATCCATATCTTCGATCTGCCGGAGTGGGCCTCTTATTACGGCGAGGACTTCGACCAACTCCACATGCCCTTCAACTTCCATCTCATGGCGTCGGAGTGGGATGCCGCCAGTCTCAGGACGACGGTGGAGTCCACCCTGTGGAACATCCCGACGGGTGGATGGACCAACTGGACCCTGGGCAATCACGACGAGATAAGGCTTGCAACCAGATTGCCTCACGGCCAGGAGCGTCTCGCCGCTCTGCTCCTCCTCACCCTCCGGGGGACACCGTTTCTCTATTACGGAGACGAGCTGGGGATGGAGGAGTCGAAGATCCCCGATGATGCAGCTCGTGACCCATGGGGCCGCAACGTCGCTCATCTCAGCCGTGACGGAGCGAGGACCCCGATGCAATGGACTCCGGGGGCCAACGCCGGCTTCACCTCGCCGGCGGTGGCTCCCTGGCTCCCGGTGGGCGGCGGTTACGAGACGGTCAACGTTGAGTCCGAGTTGGATGATCCGGACTCGATTCTCAACATGTACCGGCGGCTGCTCGGCTTGCGGCGGAGCTCACCGGCGCTCCGTACCGGGACTCTGTTGAGCTCCCCGGCATCTACCGACGAGGTCTACGTCTATGTCCGGGAGGTGGAGGGTTCGAGGATGACCGTAGCCCTCAACTTCGACACCGCTGCCCAGTCGATCGAGGTCGAGCCGGGAACCGTGGCCTTTTCAACCGGTGATCCGGGTCGTGACGACGAAGTGACTGAGTCCCTGGCCCTCGACCCGCATGAGGGCGTGGTGATTATTCACCGCTGACCGCGGTGACAAGGACGACTCAGGTCGACTAGGTTTCCTCCGAACCTACAGAGGAAACATTTTGGCGTCGATCACGATGGAAGGGTTGGGAAAGATCTACCCCGACGGCACCCGGGCCGTTGGCGACGTGAACCTTCATATCGAGGACGGTGAGTTCCTCGTGCTGGTAGGCCCTTCGGGGTGTGGCAAGTCGACAGTGCTCCGGATGATCGCCGGGCTGGAAACTATCACCGAGGGGACCCTCAAGATCGGGGACAGGGTGGTGAACGGAGTCGCCCCCAAGGATCGGGACATCGCCATGGTGTTCCAGAACTACGCCCTGTACCCGCACATGAGC
>CAYZKF010000053.1:0-9445 GCA_964479135.1 uncultured Acidimicrobiaceae bacterium | reverse complement strand
TCGAGCAGGTGGGGACCGAGCTGCGCAAGCTGATGCCTTTCATGGACCCCAAAACTGCCCCTTGACGAGTCGGGAGCTCATCGAGGAGCAAATCGTACTGATACCTGATATTTGGCACCTGGCGCTTTCCAGGCTTGACATCGTGTGGTCGAAGCGTTCATACTGATAGACACTGTGATGAGAGAGCCTTACACCGCCCAGGCCGTAATTCTCCTCCTCATTTAGCGCGCGCGGAAAGTCTCTGCGTGCGCCGAACCCTCCACCCGGAGGGTTTTTTGTTACCCGAATGACCGAAAAACCACTCACCGGATCCGATTCACTCCTCCGCTCCCTCGAATTCGAGGGAGTAGAGGTGATCTTCGGCGTGCCTGGCGGAGCGATCCTCCCCGCCTACGATCCGCTACTCGACAGCCCGATCCGCCACATCCTGGCGAGACACGAGCAGGGTGCGGGGCACATGGCCGAGGGCTACGCGATGGCGACCGGCAAGGTTGGGGTGGCGATGGCCACTTCCGGCCCGGGGGCGACCAATCTGATCACGCCCCTGCAAAACGCCAAGATGGACTCCACACCGCTGGTCGCCATCACGGGTCAGGTGAGCTCGTCGGCCATAGGAAGCGACGCCTTCCAGGAGGCGCACACCACCGGTCTGGCGATGCATTGCACCAAACACTCCTATCTGGTCACCAGCGCCGACGAGATCCCCAACGCCATCCACGAGGCTTTCCATCTCGCCTCGACCGGTCGTCCCGGACCGGTCCTGGTCGATATTCCCAAAGACGTGCTCACTTCGGCCACCTCCTGGACCCACCCCAGCCTGAGCGGGCTCCCCGGCTACCGGCCCACCTCGAGCGGCCATCCCCGCCAGATCAAGGCAGCAGTGGATTTGATCGAGACCGCCGAGCGGCCGGTGCTCTACGTCGGGGGCGGGGTCAACCGAGCCGGAGCCGCGGCTGAGCTGGTCCGCTTCGCCGAGTTGGCCAATGTCCCGGTGGTCACCACCCTGATGGGACGGGGCGCCTTCCCCGACAGCCACCATCTTGCTTTGGGCATGCCGGGGATGCATGGGGTCTACACGGCAACCACCGCCATCCAGAAATCCGACGTCCTCATCGCCATCGGTGTCCGGTTCGACGATCGGGTCACAGGTCACGTCCCCAGCTTCGCCCCGGGGGCGAAGGTGATCCACGTCGATGTCGACCCTGCCGAGATCGGCAAGGTGCGTCGCCCTGAGGTGCCGGTGGTGGGCGATGCCCGGATCGTCCTCCGCGCCCTCACCGAGCGGATGGCCCATGTCCGCCAGGGACGGGACGCACCGGCCCGCACCGAGTGGCTCGACCAGTTGGGCGCTTGGCAGGCGTCCCACCCCCTCGGCTACGACCAGGACCCGGACGGCCCGATCAAGGCCCAGTATTTCATCGAGCGCCTCTACACCCTCACCAATGGCGAAGCGATCGTCACCGCCGGGGTGGGCCAGCACCAGATGTGGGCCTCACAGTTCTGGGGATTCGAACGTCCCGGGACCTGGATCAACTCCGGCGGCCTGGGCACCATGGGGTTCGCCGTGCCCGCCGCGGTCGGGGCCAAGGTGGCCCGACCCGACGAGGTGGTCTATGCCATCGACGGTGACGGGTGCTTCCAGATGACCGCCCAAGAGCTGATCACAGCCACCACCGAGAACGTGCCGGTCAAGGTGGCTGTTCTCAACAACGGCGGCTACGGGATGGTCAAACAGTGGCAAAACCTGTTCTACAACGGGCGCATCTCAGCCAGTGACCTGGGGACCACCGTCCCCGACTACCCCAAGCTGGCCGAGGCCATGGGGTGTGTCGGCCTTCGGGTGACCCATCCCGACGAGGTCGACGTGGCCATCGAGAAGTCTTTGGCGATCGAAGACCGGCCGGTGGTCGTCGAGGTGGTCTGCGACCCCGACGAGATGTGTTTCCCCATGGTCCCGGCCGGCGGCTCCAACGACCACGTGGTTATGGGACCGGACGACCTGTGAGCCAACACACCCTTTCGGTGATCGTCGAGGACCGACCCGGGGTGCTGGCCCGGGTGTCTGCAATGTTCTCCAACCGGGGTTTCAACATCCACTCCCTGGCGGTGGGGCCCACCCAGGTCGAAGGCCGCTCCCATATGACCCTGGTCGTCGACGCCCCCGAGTTGGAGCAGCTCCAGAAGCAGCTCCACAAGCTGGTCAACGTGATCAAGGTCCAGGAGTTGGATCCCTCCGAGACTCTGGAGAGCGAGGTCATGATCGCCCGCGTCTCCTGTGACCCCGAGTCGCGCGGCGAGATCGCCGATACCGCCGCCCTGTTCGGCGCACGGATGATCGACCTCGGCACCTCGACGATCACCTTCGACATCTCAGGGACCCCCAAACATCTCGCCGCGTTCCTCGATCAGGTCAGGCCCTATGGCATCGTCGATCTGGTCAAGTCGGGGCGGGTGGCGATGAAACGCCAATCGGAGCTGACCCCCACTCTGGTCCAGGGGGCGAGCCGCTGATGGCCCACCTTCTCATCCGCCTTACCGAGCCGCTCGGCCGACTGACCTAGCCGGGCGGCGTCACCTCCCTCCCAGCCCCCGGCTCCCCACTTGTAAGACATCACCACCAGGAGAACCAGCATGACCACTAGCACGGAAAAGCCAAACGATCGAGTATCCATCTTCGACACCACTTTGCGCGACGGCGAGCAGGCGCCCGGTATCGCCCTCGATCCCGACCAGAAGGTCGAGATCGCCCACCAGCTCGCCCGTCTCGGTGTCGACGTCATCGAGGCCGGGTTCCCAGTCTCCTCACCCGGAGACTTCCAAGCGGTGAGCCGGATCGCCCGCGAGGTCCAGGGCCCGGTGATCGCCGGTCTGGCCCGTGCCGAGGCCGGCGACATCGACCGTGCCTGGGAGGCGCTCCAGTATGCCGACCAGTCGAGGATCCACGTCTTCTTGGCCACCTCGCCGATTCACATGGAGCACAAGTTGAGGATGAGCCCGGAAGAAGTCCTCACCGCAATCAAGACCAGTGTCTCCCGGGCCCGTGATTACACCTCGGTGGAGTACTCCCCCGAAGACGCCACCCGATCCGATCCCGAGTTCGTCGTCGCCGCCTGCCAGACCGCGGTCGAGGCGGGGGCCACGGTGATCAACATCCCCGATACCGTCGGGTACGCCACACCCTCGGAGTACGCCACCCTGATCGCCCGAATAGTCGAAGAGGTGAGAGGCGACCGTGAGGACGTGGTGGTGTCCACCCACTGTCACAACGACTTGGGGCTGGCAGTAGCCAACTCTCTGGCCGCGGTCAAGGCCGGGGCCCGCCAGGTAGAAGGGGCGATAAACGGGATCGGCGAGCGCGCCGGGAACACCTCCACGGAGGAGGTGGTGATGGCCCTCAAGGTGAGACAGGACACCTTTGGAGTCGACATCGGGGTCACCACCGAGGAGATCTTCGAGTCGTCACGTCTCGTCGCCGAAAAGACCGGCTACCCCGTCCAGTACAACAAGGCGGTAGTGGGGCGAAACGCCTTCGCCCACGAGTCGGGGATCCACCAGCACGGGGTGCTCCGGCATCGGGAGACCTACGAGATCATGGACCCTCTGGCTGTGGGTCAGGGCTCATCACTGGTAATGGGCAAACACTCCGGTCGGGCGGCGTTTCGTCACGCCCTTGATCGGATAGGCGCCGAGCTGAGCAACGGCGCCTTTGACAAGGCCTTCGCCCGGATGAAAGAGGTGGCCGATCGGTCGGGAGAGGTATCCGACGGCCAACTCCGGATCATCATCGACGAAGTGGTGTCAGGGACCGAGATACTCCAAGGTGTCAACGACACCTTCCGATGAGCAGTTACACCGTCTGCGTCGTCCCCGGTGACGGGACGGGCCCCGAGGTGATCGCCGAGGCGGTCAAGGTGCTCGACGCCGCAGCCTCGCGGTTCGGATTCGAGTATCGGAGACAAGAACTCGATCTCGGCGGCGAGCGGTATCTACGCACCGGTGAGACCTTGACCGGAGCCGACCTGGAGACGATGCGCCACGCCGACGCCATCCTCTTCGGGGCGGTTGGCCACCCCGACGTCAAGCCGGGGATCTTGGAACAGGACATCCTGCTCCGTCTTCGGCGGGAACTCGACCAGTACATCAACCTCAGGCCGGTCAAGCTCCACCCCGGGGTACGCAGCCCGCTGGGCGACGCCAAACCTGAAGATGTCGACTTCGTGGTGGTGCGGGAGAACACCGAGGGCCTCTACTCGGGCCGAGGGAGCTTCACCGCCAAAGAGTCACCGTTCGAGGTGGCGGTCCAGGAGTCGGTCAACACCAGATTCGCCGTGGAGCGGTGTCTCCGTTTCGCCTTCGAACTGGCCGGGCAGCGCCCCGACCGCCACCTGACTCTGTGTGGCAAGACCAACGTCCTCACCTATGCCTGGGATCTTTGGGCCCGGGTCTTCGATCACGTCGGGGCTGAATATCCTGAGGTCACCAGGGATTACGCACATGTCGATGCGGCCTGCCTGTGGATGGTCGAGGATCCCGGCCGTTTCGACGTCATAGTCACCGACAACATGTTCGGCGACATCATCACCGACCTGGGGGCCGCCATCCAAGGTGGACTGGGGATCGCCTCGGGGGCCAACATGCACCCCGGTGGCGTGTCGATGTTCGAGCCGATCGGGGGGACCGCCCCCGGGTTCGAAGGAACCGGAAAGATCAACCCACTTGCCGCCATCGGAGCGGCGGCGATGATGTTGAACGCCCTCGGCGAGGATCAGGCGGGGTTGGCGGTCGAGGAGGCTGTCGGCCAGGTGGCAGGATCGCTGCCTTCGCTGAGAGCCGGGGAGATGGGGATATCCACCAGCGAGGTGGGCGACCGTGTCGTGGGATTGGTGTCCGATGGCGAGTAGAACCCTCTTCGAAGAGATCTGGGACCGTCATGTGGTCGATGGCTCCGACCCCGCGCTGCTCTATGTCGACCTCCACCTGGTCCACGAGGTCACCAGTCCTCAAGCTTTCGCCGGGCTCGACGCCGCCGGTCGAAAGGTACGCCGACCCGACCTCACCGTGGCCACCATCGATCACGCCGTCCCCACCACCGACCGCAGCCTGGGGATCCGGGACCCGAACTCGAGACGCCAGGTGGAGGCGCTTCGGGCCAACTGCCGCAACCACCAGGTCCCGCTTCTCGATCTCGACGATCCTCGCCAGGGCATCGTCCACGTCGTCGGCCCCGAACAGGGAATGACCCAGCCGGGGATGCTCATCGTATGTGGGGACAGTCACACCTCGACGCACGGCGCCTTCGGAGCCCTCGCCTTCGGCATCGGGACCACCGAGGTGGAACACGTCCTGGCCACCCAGACCCTGTGGCAGAAGCGACCAGCGACCATGGCCATCGAGGTCGAGGGCGACCTCCCGGTGGGGGTCAGCGCCAAAGACCTGATCCTGGGGATCATCACCGCCATCGGCGTCAAGGGCGGCCAGGGACATGTCATCGAATACCGGGGCGATGCGGTACGAGCACTCTCCATGGAGGAGAGGCTCACCGTGTGCAACATGTCCATCGAGGCCGGGGCCAGGGCGGGGATGATCTCGCCTGACGACACCACTTTCGAGTACATGGAGGGCAGACCCTTTGCCCCTCGTGGTGCCGACTGGGAACGGGCGCTCGACCACTGGAGGGAGCTGGCAACCCCACCCGACGCCGTCTTCGACACCACCCGTCGCGTCGACGGTTCGGGTCTGATCCCCCATGTCAGCTGGGGTGTCAACCCCGGTCAGACCGTCCCGGTCAACGCATCGATCCCCTCACCGGACAGCTTTGACGAGGCCGCCGACAGGGACTCGGCGGCCCGAGCGCTCGAATACATGGACCTGGTGCCCGGCACCCCGATCACCGACCTCCCCATCGACCACGTCTTCGTCGGCTCCTGCACCAACGGCCGGCTGAGCGACCTCCGTCAGGCAGCGGAGGTGGTGGCCGGCAGGAAGGTTAGCCCTCGGGTCAGTGCGGTGGTGGTGCCCGGGTCGATGCAGGTCAAGGCCCAAGCCGAGGCCGAGGGACTCGATCGGGTGTTCACCGATGCCGGATTCTCCTGGCGGGACGCCGGGTGCTCCAGCTGTCTGGCGATGAACCCAGATGTGATCCCCTACGGAGAACGCTGCGCCTCGACCTCGAATCGCAACTACGAAGGCCGTCAGGGTCGTGGGGCGAGGACCCACCTGGTCAGCCCGGCGATGGCAGCGGCGGCTGCCATCGCCGGGCACTTCGTCGACGTCAGGGAGTGGCAATGAGACCGGTGTCGGTTGTCGACGGGCGGATGGTCCCCCTCCCCCGCGCCGACATCGACACCGACCAGATCATCCCCAAACAGTTCCTCACCCGGATCGAGCGAGACGGGTACGGCGACTTCGTGTTCTACGACTGGGCCCGCGACCCTGACGGCGTCCCCATCCCCGACTTCTTCACCAACGACCCGGAACGCCTCGGCGCCAAGGTGTTGATCGCCGGGGACAACTTCGGATGCGGCTCTTCCCGGGAGCACGCCGTCTGGGCCCTCCAGGACTGGGGTTTCGAAGCCGTGGTGGCCACATCCTTCGCCGACATCTTCAAGGGGAACGCCCACCAGTCGGGTTTGTTGCCTGTCGAGGTCCCTTCCGAGGTGGTGGCCACCCTGCTCGCTCTGGCATCGGACCCTCTGGCCACCGTCCACATCGATCTCGAAACCCAGACGGTGAGCGCCGGCGGTGTCGAGTCGGGATTCGTCATCGACCCAACCGCCCGGGAGCGGATGCTCAAAGGGCTCGACCCGATCGGTGTCACCCTCGAGTCGGAGCATCTCATCACCGGCTACGAACAAGCCCGGGCAGGCTGGCTGCCCCGCACCACCGCTCAGTAGTCGTCGGGGTCGTCGAACGGCTCGGCGGTCTGCGCCAGCCGGTCGCTGATCCACGAATCGATCTCCGACCACATGTCGAACAGCCAGGTCTCCTGGTCTTCCGATGGGGGGATCTTCCCCGCGGGGACATGCCATACCCGGACATGGACCTCGGTTCCCATCGGCATGCCCCGCCAGATGTCACCCATGGTCTCGAAGGTCTCCAGGCCGGCATGGCCGACGAAGAAGACGTCGGACTCAGGTGGCGCCGCGGCCAGGGCGGTTTTCACCCCGGTGGAACGAGGAGGGAGGGTGTTCTCCAAGGCCTCGGCGCGTTCCGCAAGATCGGGGCGGCCTATCTCCCTCAGCTTCTCGATCGATCGGAGATGCCTTTTCAGGGTGTAATTGCCACCCTCGGGAAAGATGACAAAGGCGTCGTCGATCTCCATGCTTCCGGCCATCGCCGTGATCACCTCGAGCAAGTCCCCAGTGGTGCCCGGCCCACCGACGAAAGCGCTGGGAAGACGGTTGAGAATCACGTCGATCGCCGGATCCCATTGGAGGAATTCCTTGAGGACGATCAGGGGTTGGCGCCCGAACCGGTTGGCCAAGCCGTCCATGAGGAGCAGCGAGTCTCCCGGCCCGGCGTGACGGCTCAGCACCAGGGCGCGACGGGTGCGGACCGTGGGGCCGGTGCTCGGCATCGGCCCTTCGTTGACGATCTCGATCTTGAAGGTGAACTTGGCAGAGGCCACCACCCGTCGCAGCATCCAGGCGAGAAGCTTGTAGTGGGCGTTCTGCCAGAACCGGCTGCGCTGTTTCCATCCGAATCCGGACGCCACCCAGAAAACGAACATGACCACCAGGGCCAGCGCCTCGACCACGAGGTAGAGATAGAGAAACCACACGATGCGGAGGATCCGCCATTTGCCGGGCACATACCGCGACACGAATGCTGTCACCGGCACCACTACCGGCAAGACCACCACCGCGGCGGCCACACCCAGCACCAACGCCGGGCCCAGCAGCACCCGACGTATCGGCCGGGGCGGAGGCCTCAACATCCCATCAGAGCTTCTCCAAATATTGGGACGACGCCTGGTAGGCCACGTCGATGAGACCGGAGGTGTCTCCGGTCTTCCGCCATCTCAGTTGCCTCCGATCGTCGAAAGCCACCGGATTACCCGAGGGCAGGAGGTGCACCTCGACTCCGACCGGGAGATTGTCGAGGGTGGTGGTGAACCGATGACGTCGAGCGATCTCGAACGAGATCAAGGCCGACTCGTAGAGTCGCCGTGGCGGTCGCAGCGGCGACTCCACCCTCCCCACCTGGAGCACGTATACCACCGACGCCCCCAAGTCGACTGCCCGGGTCAGCGGCACCGAGTTGACCAGGCCCCCATCGTAGAAGTGCTCGTCACCCACCCGAACCGGGGGAAACAGCGCGGGCACTGCCGAAGAGGCGAGAAGGGCGGTGACCAAAGGGCCGGAAGTGAACCAATGTTCGGCGGCCCGCTCGATCGAGGCGGCGACACATTGGAAGGGGATGGTCAGATCCTCGATCAGCCTGGAGGGACCGTGGAGACGTTCGAGAAGCGCCTTCATCTCCGAGGTGTCGTGTATCGCTGGTTTGAGAGTTGCCATGTTCTTGTAGCGCCCGAACCAACCCTTGAACAGGTCGGCGCCGGATACCTCGTCCCAGAAGTCGGCGAGCCGCTTCACCCCGTCCGATCCGGGGTCATCGGCGATCACCGAACCGTTGAAGGCGCCAATCGAGGTGCCCAGCACCAGATCCGGCGCGACCCCGGCCTGGTCGAGCGCCTTGAGCATCCCCACTTCGACCGCGCCCCAACGGCCGCCGCCACCGAGTACGAAAGCGGTGGTCAACCCTCTTCCTCGATCCACCACTCGGTGAAGTCGCTACAGCGGTCCTGTTCGTCGAAGCGGATGACGAAGAGATTGCGATAGCTGACCTGGGGGTCGAGATACACCGTCCGACCCGTCACTACCGCCATATCGTCGGTCTCCAACAGTGGCCGCCACTCGAACTCCCAGTTCTCCTCGTCCTGATCGCGTTCCTGCCATCGCCTGACGATCTCGTCGATTCCATCCCACTCCCCCTCCGGAGTCTGGGGGTCGTAGACCGCATCCCGGCTGAAGAGGGACGCGATATCGTCGGCGTCGTTTGTGGTCCAGGCCTGGACATAACCGTCCATCCATTCGTGCAACCGCTCACTCATGGGGACAGAAGGTAGCGGTCTCCGGATAGGGTTACCCACGATGAGATCAGCCCTCGGATGGGTACTCATCCTCCTCGGAGGAGTCTGGGTCCTCCAAGGCGCCGATGTGCCATGGATGCCCCAGAGTTACATGACCGCCGATTGGCGGTGGATCATCGCCGGGTCGGTGGCACTTCTCGTCGGATTGGGACTCGTGATCCGAGACCGCAGGCGAAAAGGAGATGCCGAAACTGACATGTCCTAGCCGGTTTCGCGAGGTATGTTTCCACCCGCAAGACCCCAGACCGCTCGGAAGGAGCACCCTTGTCCACGAATCTGTATGTCGGAAACCTC